>CAIWDF010000135.1 GCA_903911435.1 uncultured Bacteroidota bacterium | reverse complement strand
GAACACCAAAACAATGCAACGCGGCGCGGCCCGACGGCGACAGGAGGAGACAATGAAAGCACTCAAAGAAGCCGTTCAGGTCGCCAGCAAGGGCAACGGTTCGGCAAAGTCAGCATCAAACGCCATCTCCATCAAGAATTCCTTCTCCTCACCATCAACCACAAATTTCCTAACCTCCTTACCAATTGCTATTTCAGTTCCTACACCAGCTGGTGTAAAAATAGCTGGCATCCCATATCCTGCAGCCATGCATCGTGTGGCTAAAGTGCCTTGAGGAATTAATTCCACTTCAAGTTCTCCGCTCAGTAATTGTCTTTCAAATTCTGCATTCTCGCCTACATAACTCGAAATCATTTTTTTTACTTGTCGTGTTTGCAACATTAATCCGATTCCGAAATCATCCACTCCGGCATTATTCGATATACATGTCAATCCTTTAACACCTTTTTTTACTAATGCGGTAATACTGTTTTCGGGTATACCACACAAACCAAAACCACCCAACATGATGGTTGCATTATCGCCAATATCTCTTATGGCTTCTTCTGCATTTTTTACACTTTTATTCATAAAACTATTAATTAAATCAAAAACTAATCACTACTAACTAATACACATCCTCGGCATTAAAATTTTCTGTTCCACTTTCAATTTCCTTATTGTATTTGGAGCAATCCATTTCAATGTCTATTCGTTTAGATGGTTTTGTAAAATCACCTTGGGTGATTTTAATTGTTTTATCGGCATACACTTTTTGCATAAACTTGGCAAAGATTGGTAACGCCATGTTTGCCCCTTGACCTTGGTCGGTACTATTGAAGTGTACACTTCTATCTTCTGCACCTACCCAACAACCTGAAACCAAATCAGGAGTGATGCCCATGAACCAGCCATCACTATTGTTTTGAGTTGTTCCTGTTTTACCCGCCATAGGATTGGTTAATTTATAAGTGCCTCTCAATCGAGCGCCAGTACCCATTAATACAACTCCTTTCATTAATTGAAGCATCACGTATGCTTTTTCTTCACTCATTACCTCTTCTGTTTTCGGAGCAAAATCTGCCAACACTTTTCCATTCTTATCTTCGATGCGAGTTACAAATGTGGGTTGTATCCATGTACCTTTGTTTGCAAAAGTTGCATTAGCACCTACCATCTCAAATACTGATATTTCGGGGGTACCCAAACAGATGGAAGGTACCGCGTCAATAGGGCTAACAATACCCATTCGTCTTGCAAGGTTCACCACTGCTTGTGGCCCAAACTGTTTGATTAAGTATGCAGAAATATAATTGATAGAGTTAGCAAGTGCAAATTGAAGCGTGACTTGTCTTCCCTCGTATTTTTCTTCACCAGCTGAGTTGTCAGGGCAATATTGAGGTTGACCAGCTGGCATATCGATGCAAGTTCTAACGTTAGGCAATCGGTAACAAGGAGAATATCCTTCTTGAACAGCGAGGGCATAGATAAAGGGTTTGAACGTAGAACCAACTTGACGTGAATGGCCAATCTGCACATGGTCGTATTGAAAAAATTTATGACTGTTGCCACCAACCCAAGCTTTGATATAGCCTGTTTGTGGTTCGATAGACATAAATCCTGTTTGAAGAAAACCTTTGTAATAGCGTATCGAATCGAAAGGACTCATGACGGTGTCTATTTCTCTCTTCCATGAAAACACGGTCATTGCTGTCGGGGTGCTGAAGTTCTTTTCAATCTCTGCATCACTCAACCCTGCTTTCTTAAGCACACGGTAACGTTCCGAACGTTTCATTCCCTGATGTAGTATGCCTTTTATTTCAGCTTTCGTTACGTTGTAGGCAAACGGAGCATTTCGTTTTTGTTTACAATCTTTGATGAAAGATTCTTGGAGCTTTGTTAGGTGTTCGGCTACTGCTTCCTCGGCATGGCGCTGCATTCGCGAATCGATGGTGGTATAAATTTTTAATCCATCACGATATACATCGTATTTTTTTCCATCGGGCTTCAAGTTTTCTTCACACCATTTTTTCAAAAACACATCTCTAATATATTCTCTAAAGTAAGGAGCTAAACCATCGTTATGGTCGGCAGGATGGAAACTTAACGTAAGTGGAATTTTTTGTAACGAATCCAATTGACCGTTGGTGATGTATCCGTATTTATTCATTTGCTGCAACACGGTATTCCTTCTGCCTTCCGATTTAATCTTAAATCGATTTGGGTTGAACATAGCAGGATTTTTGGCCATACCTACCAGCACTGCAGCCTGCTCCAATCGCAATGAGTCAGGAGTGGTGTCGAAGTAAATTTCGGCAGCTGATTTAATACCCACTGCATTATTTACAAAGTCAAATTTGTTGAGATACATTGCAATGATTTCTTGTTTGGTGTACTCTCGCTCTAGTTTCACAGCAATGATCCATTCTTTTAATTTTCGAATGACTAAATGAAAACCATGCAGATCTTCGCGAGGGAAAAGCATCTTCGCTAATTGCTGTGTGATGGTGCTTCCTCCTCCACTGCTTTCACTATGACGCATCGCACCAAATATTGCTCTGCCCAATGCCCGGATATCAACACCGGAATGACTATAGAAACGAGCATCTTCAGTGGCGATGAGCGCATTCACCACATTAGGTGAGATGTCTTGAAACTTTACATTGGTGCGGTTTTCGGCAAAGTATTTCCCGAGCACTTTCATATCGCTCGAAAATACTTCGGTTGCTAAATTTGTTTTAGGGTTTTGTAATGCTTCCGTGTCGGGCAAATCGGCAAACAAGCGGACACCGAGTACAAAGGATAAAAGGGAAATAACGGGTAGGCTAAATAATATCCAGAACCAGAGTATGTATCTTTTGTTTTTATTTTCTTTTTGTGCACTCATGTATTATTCTGCTTTTGCAATTCTTAATCCAACATCCATAATCAACGGAACAATATCAGCTCGCATTCCATGTTGTATTTCGAACGAATAGGTTCCAGCCACAGGGAATCGAACATTGCGCTTGAACAATATTTGATTGTCGTAGATGTCGCCCATTCCGCTACCGAGCCATTTTCCTTTTTCATCCGAAAGGATGCAGTCTAAGGTATCGTTCGACATCTTCCCATTTGGAAATTTAGTCTTGATAAAGAGGTATAGGTTTTGGTAAGGATAACCATCCGCATTGCGAACGTTTACAAAAAAATTAGTTGGTGATGAAGGGTCTTTAATATCCACATCAAATTTTAGGATGTTGTCCGTTTTCCAACCTGTTTCAGGTATCTCTATGTTTTTCTCAAAGATTCGTTTTCCATCGCAGGAAGTAAAAAACAATGCCGAAACCATGAATAGGAAAGCAATTTGTTTGACCGTTATTTTGTTCATTTGTTTATTGAATCGTTTTTTTAAATTAAATGGATGGTGTACAATAAACATTATTCCTTGGTTTCCTGAGGAGGTTTTGGTTGACCCGAATTGTTCGGCCTTGGACGATTTCTGTTCGGTCTATTGCGATTCGGATTAGGATTCGCATTTGCATTCGGCTTACTTCCATCCGCATTCGGTTTTGCCTGGTTCGGTTTATTATGAGCAGGTCTGTTCGAATTCGGTTTGTTTTGAGCTGGCCGAATTTGATTCGGATTCGGGTTCGGCTTGTCGGGTGTTGCATTTGGTGCAGCCTCTTGTTTGTTAGCATTTGGCGGACCATTACGTTTCTTCTTTTTCTTTTTCTTGCTCCTGTCAAATCGAGTAAGACTATCTTGCCCCACCACATTTTCGTAATCGTGTTTTTTCTCAACCAGCTTCAACGGAACAACTTTTAGCGTAAGGTCTTCTGGTTTGGTGCCTTCAGCATTCATTGCCATAATTTCTTTTACACGTGCCACCGAAAGTCCTATGAAAGTATCTGGTTCGTCAGTGTAAGAGAAGAACATGATGTGGCGGAAGATATCCGTTTTTTGATGAAAAGCTCTTCCCTTTTGTGTTTCAAGTTTTACATGGTTAACATCAGGAATGTCTCTCAATGCATCCATGTAACTATCCAATTCGTAATTGAGGCAACATTTCAGTTTGCCACATTGTCCGGCAAGTTTCAATGGGTTGAGCGAAAGTTGCTGATACCTTGCGGCACTGGTCGATACCGAACGGAAATCGGTAAGCCAAGTAGAACAACAAAGTTCGCGACCACATGAACCAATGGAACCTAAGCGCCCTGCTTCTTGTCGGGCACCTATTTGTTTCATCTCCACTCGCACTTTAAACTCGTTCGCCAATACTTTTATCAGTTCGCGAAAGTCAACTCGGTCTTCGGCTGTGTAGTAAAAGATGGCTTTGGTTCTATCGCCTTGATACTCCACATCTGATATTTTCATTTGCAAGTTGAGCTTTACAGCCATCGTTCGTGCGCTGTACATGGTAGCTTGTTCTAGCTTTTGCGCTTCTTGCCACTTGTCGATATCGCTTGGTTTCGCTTTGCGATAGATTTTTTTTACTTCTTCGGAGTTCTCTTTTACGTTGCGTTTTTTCATTTGCAATCGCACCAATTCACCCGACAAGGATACTACTCCAATATCATGTCCAGAACCTGCTTCTACTGCTAATACATCACCAACGTTGATTTGATCGTTGGTAGTATTTCTATAAAATTCTTTTCTGCTATTCTTGAAACGAACTTCTACTATGTCGAATGGCGCTTGTCCGCTAGGCAATTCCATATTGGATAACCAGTCGAACACACTCAATTTATTACATCCTCCTGTTCCGCATGAGCCATTGTTTTTGCAACCGCCCGGCAGTGATCCACTCACCGTGCTGCATCCTCTGGCACTCGTACATCCACTACATCCCATATCTTTTTTTACTTCTTAATGCTCGTTAATAATTTTTTGTTCTCGCTCTCCTCGTTCGCTCTCCGTCAGTGCAATTACACTGGTTTTGGTAAATTTAATAATTCATTAAACTTTAATGCCAAATCCATAAACAGGATTTTTGTGTTGGCATTTCGTTCCATGTGAAAATACGCTTTGTTCAGTTCTTCAATAAATCGTTCTACATTGTTGGCATGAATAAATGGCGAGAATTTTTTTACAAACTCTTGTTCATCCACACCGAGTTTAATCAAACTTGCATCGGCATAACTCATCATCAAACTTTCGCGCATGATGTGAAGCGCATATTTCAAAAAGTTTTTTTGTCGCTCTCTGCCAGTAGCTGCCACTTCGTCAATCCAAACCATTACCGCTTTTGGGTCGAACTTTAAACTAGCACGCATGAGTTTCTGAAAGCTTGCTAAGTTTTGTGCTGCGTTCTCGTTATCGCTAATCATCAAGATAGCTTCGGCATAATTACCATCGGCCAAGTTGGCTGTGTTTGCTGCTAGTTCAGGGTTTATTCCATGCCTTTCTACTAGGGCTTGTTGCAAATCTTCTTCAGTAAGCTTTGGTATTTTGATGAGTTGCGTACGCGATAAAATGGTGCGCAACAATTGGTCTTCGCTTTCGCACACCAATAGGAACAAGGTTTTATCAGGTGGCTCTTCTAAGATTTTCAAAAGTTTATTTGCCGACTGATGATTCATCTTATCTGCTTGCCAGATAATCATGATTTTGTATTCGCTCTCATAAGTAGTGAGGCTTAGCTTTCGCAATATCTCTCCGCTTTCGTCAACACCTATCACCGCTTGTTTGTTTTCGGCCGACAATTGTTCAAACCAATTGAACAGCGTGATGTAGGGGTTATCGATAAATGCTTCGCGCCACTCTTTAGCCACATCGGTGCTCACGCGCACATCTTTCGAAAGTGCTACTGGATAAACAAAATGCAGATCGGGATGGATGAGTTTGTTGTACTTAATGCAACTCGAACATTTGCCACACGAGTCGAATTCTTGCTTATTGATACAGCTGATGTACTGGGCATAGGCAACAGCCAAAGCAAGGCTTCCGCTACCTTGCGGGCCAAGAAATAATTGGGCATGGCTAATGCGACCGTCTTTAACGGAACGCAACAACCGCTCTTTGATAGCGCTTTGACCTATTATTTCTTTAAAAAGCATACCCTAATGGTGTTCAAAAATAAGTTTCAAAGATAGGAAATGTAATTGATATGAAGAGGGGTTTTCTTTCATCAAAAAATTAGGAATTAAGTATGCCACAAAAGGGCAATAACAGACCTTGTTATTTACCCTTCTCGTTTCTCTTTCTTAGGTTGCTTCACCTTCTATGGCGTGGTGTACACATAAGAGTCGGAGAGGGAAGTGGTGCCCGAATCGTAAGTCAATGCAACTTGATAGGTATACGTCTCTCCGTTAGTTGGCGACATGTCGCTGAAGCTTTCGGTGAATGTAGAAACACTGGAATAATCCAATCGCGAGAAAGTTCCTTTAACCACTCCATCGCGGTAAAGCACCACCTTTTCGTATAAATTATAATTGATATTTACCGTGAGGTGGTTGCGCGGAATACCCGAATCGAAGGAGGTGGAAACATTGGAAATGCTTACCACTTTGGAGCCTTCGTAGTTTTTGTCGTAGGGGTTGTTGTTCAGTTTTGTATCTTTCAGTTTGTTGCAGCCCGATAGCACAACGATTGAAAACAGGGCAATGTATAGAAGTCGTGTCATGTTTTTCATTTTAAAATTTCAGTGTTAATCCTCCGTAAACACCTTTGCTCGTGGGGTCGGGGAGTAGGTTGAACTGAATGCTCGACAATAAAGTTTCTTGTTTGTAAACAGGAGGCAGTGTTTTGCGCTGTTTCAAAATCAAGCGAACGTAATTAAGCGCTAGCAATCCCGACACGGTGTAACACGTGTATTCGAGTTTTTTATCGTTGTTGTATTTTTTCTGATAGGTCTCAAAGTCGCTCCGCTGTTGGTCGATGGCAGCCTGGCTGCCAAGCCGTAGATAGGTGTCGCGGGCTTTGATGGCATTGATGTATTGCTTTTCGGCCACCACTTTGTTCACAATCAAACCTGCACCAATGGCGGCACCCATGAGCACAGGCGAAATGTACAAGCGTTTGTTTCGCACTTGTTGATAGGTATTTTTCTCGTTGATGTACTTGGTATACAAAGGGTCGGTTTTCACGCGATAGGTATAACGGGCAGTATCTTTGGGACGAATGTTGATGGTCGAATCGATAAGCGCAATGGTTGGAGTCCAAATGCGGATGCGGTGTTTGCCGGGTTCCATCTTCATCACAGTGTCGTTTACTTTAAACGAGGTTTCGTTGTCGAGCTTGCAGAGTGGGCGTTTGCAACCGTATATTTTCAAACGCAAATAGGAAGCCTGCTCGGTGGATTGCGCGAATGCCCCACCCAGAAAGGCTATCAATAGTAATACTAGTATGTTGATTCTTTTACCCATCCTTTTTACTTCGTTAGTTTGAGGATGCAAATGTATTGTTTTTTATTGGCCATAAAGGGCAATTTTGCAATTGTGCAGTAGGCAATTGTTCAATTACACAATTTTGCAGTAGGCAATTGTTCAATTGTTCATTCTTCAACCTCTTGAAGAAATCGGCTGAATCAAATTAAAGGAAGAATAATAAAATTATTCCTTCATTAATTTCCCATTCATTATAACACCGAATTGTTTTTTATGAGTTCATAAGCTTTCCTAGACAATCCCGACATAATCCTGCTTCTATTTATATTCAAGACAACATCAGGATAATAGTTGCAATTTCCGACTTTACTTTTACATCAAAAATGGACGAGGGGAAATATTTAAAAGGGAAATTTGAAGAACTAAAGAAAAAGAAATTGTTTTCGGAACAAGAGTTTATTCGACAAATAGGCACTTCTCGTTCGGTACTTTACAAACTTTTTCATCAGGAAACATTAAAAGAACCTTATCGGAGAAATGTAGAAAAATATTTCAATATCGTTTTCCCCGAACCTACGATAACTGACGACAAAGAGTTTGAAGCAGAAATGCAAGGTATAACAATAAGAAAACAGACGCTAGAGATCTATAGGTTGCAAGAAGAGCTTAAGATAGCAAATGACAAATTGATGATTTACGAAAAAAAGGAACAAAAAAATAGGTCGAACGAATAAAAGAAATCTTTAAAAAAGCAGTCTAAAACTATAACAAGTCAATGGATTTAGCAGGAAATTAAAGAGGGAAATTTGAAAGTCGTGACGGAAACCATAAAAGTCGTGACGGAAACGAAAAAAGTTGTAGCGGAGAACATGAAAGTCATAACGGAAACAGAAAAAGTCATCGCGGAGAACATAAAAGTCGTGACGGAAACGAAAAAAGTCGTAGCGGAGAGCATAAAAGTCATCGCGGAAACGAAAAAAGTCATGACGGAGAACATAAAAGTCATCGCGGAAATGAAAAAAGTCGTGAAGGAGACGGGAAACTTCATGACCTTCGAATTTTGACCTAAAACTTTAAATACAGAACAAACAAAAACAGATAGATTAACAATTAAAAACAAAAAAAAATGGCAAAAAGTCCTAAACTTAACACAGACCTAAGTGATCTAAGCGACAGTAATTTTTATGATGCTGTAATGCTTATTTTCAATTTATTAACCTTAAACACAGCGCTCTATCCTGGAATCCCGATAGCAATGGGTACCCTAGGACCACTACCAGCAGGCAGCCTTGGCTCCATGATTGTAATTTACAATACCGTTCGCAATTCGGCACCCTATGCGGGCAAAACTGGCGACACCGCCACCGCTCGACTAAAAACTCAGAAAATGATTACTAAAAATGGAAATTGGCTCAACGATTTTTGTGGCCCCGACCTTGGGTTACTTCAAAAAACAGGTTATCCATTGCAAAAAGAAAGCGAAGCACAGGGCAAGCTCGAACAAACCGTACTTACCCTTATTCCAGGAATACAAGAAGTTGATTTTTCTATTTCCAACGTTAAAGCCAATGCGGTAAGATACGGACTAATGTACACCAAAGCCGACAACTTGGAACCCAACCCTGCACTTTGGACGTTCTTCTATGCAGCACACCGCCATGGAACCATCAAAAATTTAGAAAGTAAGGTAGATTACAAATTCGTTTCGTTTGCCATGGGCACCGTTGCCGACCTTACTTATAGCGACCCTGTGGTAGCTAGACCATTATAATAAGAATAACAAAGCTAGTTCGAAACCCACTTTGCCGAATCGCAAAGTGGGTTTTTTTATACTTGACGTTGCAATAAAATAACTAGAAAACCTGCACTATGGGCAGGATTTTTTATAGTATATTTGGGAGATGAAAAAAGTGGTGTATATAATGAGTCGTTTGTTTGTTGGTGAAAAAACACCAACAAAGGCATCGAAGAAACCGTATATTTGTTATCGCTTATTGGCTCATTAACTAATTGTATTTACAAATTACAAATCGTGATGGTGATGAAAAAAAATTACATTTTATTTCTTATGCTCGCTTTTATCGGCTGGAGCAATATGGTAAAGGGGCAAGCACCGCCAAACGATAGTTGTGGAGCACCTGTCATATTAACCATGAACACCACCTGCACATCCACAGCAGGCGACCTTGCCAATGCAACCAATTCGGGAATTCCTAATTATTGGGGAGCTACCGTAAATGATGATGTTTGGTATTCATTTACGTGTACGTCAAATAATATTCAAATCACTTTGATTAATACGCCTGGTCTTAATGCCACTTTCGAATTATTCGAAGGTGCCTGCGGAACTAATTTTCATTTTTCAGACCATTATCATGTTTCAGGAGATACTTTAATCCTAACTTATAATTCCACCTCAATCGGTTCTGTTTATTGGGTCAGAGTGTTTACAGGAGGTTCGGCTATTCCTCCTATCACTACCTTTACACTTTGTGTTACCGACCCCGGAAATAACATAGCACCTCAGTCACTCACGTATCAAAATAATGATACCATTCGTTCCTGCCATCTTGGAGATACTATTCTTGTAAGTCTTGATTTTTCTTCCGTGGAAGCAGGACAAATTACTTCCGTTTGTGTAAATTTGAATGGAGTCGCAAATGTAATCGTTCTTGCGAATACAACCGGGTTTATAGCACATACCCAAATTAGGCTAGTCAATTGGATACAAAACTCCGGAATGAATATTGTCAGCTTTTCAGCCACTGATAATGGCATTCCTGCTGCTACATCGTATTATAATGTTATCATTTATTGTGATACCACATGCACTGCTTCCAATCAATTGGTTTGGCCGGGTGATGCTAATTTCGATTCGGTAGTAACCAATACTGATTTGTTACCAATAGGTTTGTTTTACTCCACCTCTGTTAGTCCACGCTTGGTGCAAGGAAACCTTTGGCAAGGTGATACCGCTACTGATACCGGCATATCAGGACCAAATGCTGCCGATATAAAACATGCCGATTGCAACGGAGACGGAATCATTGATGCTAACGACACGTTGGCCATCAATCTTAATTTTAATTTGGTACATGCCATTTCTACTTTATCTAATAATCAAGCGAAATCCTCATCTCCAACAATTTATTTTGTAACCAATAATTCTTCTTACAATGCAGGCGATATGGTAGATGCCGAAATTTGGGCAGGTGATGCAGCCAACCCTGTTTCGAGTTTATATGGACTTGCCTTTACAGTAAACTATACCACCGCGTTGGTTCAGCCCGGCACCGAAAACCTTACCTATCCCCCAAGTTGGATAGGTACACCCGGTGTTGATGCGCTTAAAATATCCAAATCCGACCCACTTGCAAATTCTATGTATGGTGCTATAACTCGCACCAATCATATTGATGCGAACGGATATGGAAAAATAGCAGACTTTAAATTTCAGGTTAAAAACAATATCACATCGGCTTCATTGTGTCAACTTTCTATTTCAAATTATACTGCGAACGATGCATTCGGAGCACCTGTTTTATTTAACACCTTATCCGATTCGTTATTGTTTGTGCAGGTTAGCGCGGAGGTATCAACTTTAAATAATCCGCAATCAATTGTTACCATCTCCCCCAATCCTTTTAGCAACTACACCACCATCACACTACCCTCAACCCAACAACCCGCAACCATCATCCTCACCGATATACTAGGCAAACAAATAAGAACCATCCCTCATGTGCGCGACCGACAAGTGGTAATAGAAAAAGGCGAAATGAAACCGGGTATTTATTTCTTAACCCTAACTACCCAAGCCGGAGTAGAGAATAGGAAAATAGTGGTGGAATAAATAAGTACAGCAATCGAATTAGGAACGAATAAAATTGAATGAAAATGAAAAAACAACTACTAACAATTCTTGTGTTGGCTATCATTAGCCTCACCACACGTGCACAATGGGTACAAACCAGTTATCCTGAATATTCGCCTACCTGCATTGTAAACAACGGAACTCATATTTTCGCAGGCGATACCATCGGAAAAGTATTTGTATCCATCGACAGTGGTGGCACTTGGTCTGATGTCAGCACTGGTTTGCCATCGTCAAACTGGATAAACTGTTTGGCGATAAGCGATACCATTCTTTTGGCAGGAACAAAAGATAGCGGAATGTATAAATCAATCGACAATGGATTAAGCTGGAATCAGGTTGCTGGTGGATTACCAATAGTTGGTCCTATCGTTTCTATAACCACAAGCGGTGCTAGTATTTACGCAGTAACTCAAGTTGGTTTTTATTATTCTACAGACGGTGCTGCAACTTGGACACATGCACCGGGTTTGTTTTTCGGAACACCCACAGCTATTGTTACAAGTGGTAGCAATGTTGTTCTGGCAACTTATTATGTGGTAGGTGGAGCTTTGTTTATCTCATCCAATAACGGAACGAGTTGGAATTTTGTGTCGGGTGATGATTACTATTCATTAGCCGCCAGCGATTCGGTTGTGTTAGCAGGTGTGCGAGGAAGCTCTTATGGAGTTCACCGTTCGTTCGATCATGGCTACAACTGGTCGTATTACACCCCAAGTTTTCCTAACAATCCTAATCTTTACACATTAGCAGTAGCCATAAATGGTCCTTATTTATATGCCGGAACTAGTGGTACAGGAATTTACTATTCGACCGATAACGGCAATAATTGGATTACTGACAATACAGGTATTACTTATGCTAACCCTTTCGTTCAATCGCTAAATGTGATGGACACATTGCTATTTGCAGGAATGCAGGGAGGTTTGTGGAAACGAACACTTGCAGACTTCCCTCCTTTTGCATCGGTGGTTAAAACCGATGTTGATTGCAATGGCAATACTACCGGAAGTATTACAGCTACTGCCACCGGAGGAACTCCTCCATTTCAATATTCAAATGATGGTGGAGTTAATTATCAGTCGGGTGATGTGTTCAGCGGCTTGGCTGCAGGTACATATTCAATAGTTATTCAAGATGCAAACAATCACTTTTCGGATACCTTACAAATAAACATTACACAGCCTCAACCATTAACCATTTCAACCACTTCGCCCGTTAATGCCAACTGCAGTGTGAACAATGGTGGCATATCCTCTACAACAAGTGGTGGCACTTCACCCTATTCTTACCTTTGGACGAATGGTGATACAACATTAACCAGTGTAAACATCAATGCAGGTCAATATTCGTGTACAGTTACCGATGCCAATGGATGTACCGCAGTTTCATCAGTTGCTACTATTGGAACAAATATGCTCAATACCATTTCTATTTGTATGGTTACTGTTGATTCCTTGTCAACGCACAACATTGTTATTTGGGAAAAATCAACATTACCAGCTTCCATTGATAGTTTCAGAATATATCGTGAAACAATGACCAATGTATACACATTGATTGGTTCAGTCTCCAACGATTCGTTAAGCGAATATCACGATTACGGTAGCAATCCCAACTCTACTTCATATAAATATAAGTTGCGCGCCACTGATATTTGCGGTGACACAACGTATGGTTTAAGCCCTTTTCACAACACCATCCATTTGCAACATTTAGGAAATGGAAATTTGATATGGACTTTATATCAAATAGAAAACTCGGGAAATCCTGTCATATTTTATATTGTAAACAGAGACGATAACAATACAGGAAACTTTTTACCCATAAGCTCCACTATACCCGGAACCAATAGTACATATACCGATGTGAACTATGCAAGTTATCCCAATGCAAGCTATCGTGTGGATGTAGCATGGAGCATTTCGTGCAGCCCAACGCGTTCGTTCACTACCACTCGTTCTAATATTATTAATAACGGCACTTCGGTTTCGGTTTCGCACTTGACCAACAAAAATGAAGTAAGCATTTATCCAAATCCTTTCTCCACACAAACCATCATTAGTTTTCAAAAAGAACAAAAGAATACAACTGTTAAAGTAACCGACCAACTTGGAAAAGAAATTAAAAACATAAATTTTTCAGGCCGACAAGTGGTAATAGAAAAAGGCGAAATGAAACCCGGTATTTATTTCTTAACCGTAACTACTCAAGCTGGAGTAGAGAACAGGAAAATAGTGGTGGAGTAACGGCTTACCACAATGAAACAAAGCACTTGGTGTCTTAATGTCTTAGTGGCGAATAAAACGAGTAATTCATAAAAACTTTATCTTTGTAAAAAAAAATAAGCCATGTCAACAGCAGAACTAAATGGAATAAAACTTAATTTGATAAGCTGGATAAATCAACTCTCAGACAAAGAGTTAATCTCTTTTCTCGATGGAATTCGACTTTCAAGAGCAAACGAAGATTGGTGGAATGAATTATCAACAGTTCAAAAAAAGCAAATTTTATCAGGCATAAAAGATGCAGATGAAGGAAAGGTAATTGACTCTAAAGATTTTTGGAAGAAGATAAAAAATGTCTGAAATAAGGATTAAACAAATTGTTTATACTAGCACTTCCTTAAGCAATGCAACTGCTATAAAAAAGTATTTATCAAATAAGTTTTCACAAAAAGAAGTGGATCATTTTTTTTCTTTGTTGCAATCGTTCGAATCAGTTGTGATATCCTATCCACAACTCTACCCCAAAACAACTAAAAAGAAAAATGTGAGGCGTGCTGTTTTGAGTAAACCGCTCTCAGTATTTTATAGAATCGAAAAATCAACAGTAGAGGTATTGGCTATATTGGACAATCGCTGCGATTTTGAAGTGTGGATTTGATAATAACAAAGTGTCAAAGCTCCAGTAACTAAAGCAGATTAGCCCCCCTCTCCCTTGTTTGTATCGAGGGCAGTTGAGGTTAATTCCTAAATATGTTTTCCGTCATCTACAGAATAAACAAATAAAATTATCTTTGCCACACAATTAGAAAAATTCAACTAAAACTAAAATAAAGTATGTACGGAGATTTCAAGAATCATTTACAGTCCGAATTAAAAACCATCGAAGAGTCGGGGTTGTTTAAAAAAGAACGAATCATTACCACCGAACAAGGAGCAGTTGTAAAAGTAAGCACAGGTGAAGAGGTTATTATCTTTTGTGCCAACAATTATTTAGGCTTATCCTCTCATCCCAAAGTAATAGAGGCCGCTCACAAGACCCTCGACAAACACGGATATGGCATGAGCAGTGTGCGTTTTATTTGTGGTACTCAAGATATACATAAAGAACTGGAAAATAAAATTGCAAAGTTCCTTGGTCAAGAAGACACCATCTTGTATGCTGCATGTTTCGATGCCAATGGCGGTGTTTTCGAACCATTGCTTGGCGAAGAAGATGCTTTGATATCTGACGAACTAAACCATGCTTCCATTATTGACGGAGTTAGGCTATGCAAAGCACAACGCTATAAATACCGCAACTCCGACATGAACGATTTGGAAGAACAGCTAAAGAAAGCGCAAGCACAGCGTTTCCGATTGATAGTAACCGATGGTGTGTTTTCGATGGATGGATTTGTAGCACCTCTTGACAAAATATGCGACCTTGCCGAAAAATATAATGCCATGGTAATGGTTGACGAAAGTCACGCTACAGGCTTCATTGGCAAAACAGGAAGAGGCACTGTTGAATTGAAAAATGTAATGCATCGTGTCGACATCATCACCGGAACATTGGGCAAAGCCCTTGGTGGTGCCATGGGTGGCTTCACTACCGGAAAAAGAGAAATCATCGACATGCTTCGTCAGCGTTCGCGCCCTTATTTGTTTAGCAATTCACTAGCACCTCATATCGTGGGCGCTTCTATCGCTGTGCTCGATATGCTTAGCGAAGCCACCACTTTGCGCGACACATTAGAGTGGAACGTTAACTATTTCAAACAAGGAATTAAAAAGGTTGGATTAGAAATAAAAGATGGCGACTCAGCCATTGTTCCTGTTATGCTTTACGATGCCAAGTTGGCTCAAGACTTTGCAAACAAACTTTTAGCCGAGGGGATTTACGTCATCGGTTTCTTTTATCCTGTGGTACCAAAAGGGCAAGCACGTATCCGTGTTCAGCTATCGGCAGCACATACTAAGGAGCATATTGATAAAGCACTTGCAGCTTTCGAAAAAGTAGGAAGAGAATTAAATGTAATTAAGTAGAAGGTCGAACACTTGTATCATCAGCCAAAACTGATGGTGCAAGTATTAGTCCGAATTTTTTTCTACGCCAATGTGCATCAACGCATCGCCTTGGTTAATCACCGGATGCGTGTTGATAGCAATGATAAATCCATTTTGAGGAGCAGTTATTTTCTCCATTTGTTCTCCAAATGGGTCGGTGATTTCTCCAATCACTTCACCTTTAGTAATAGGCACACCATTGGTTTTAGTACAATGAAACATGCCTGATGATCGAGCTCTCACCCACGATGATTTAATCACCAACGAATAAGAATTCTCACGTACATCCACATCAACCATCTTCAAATATTTCATCAATCGCAAGCAGCCATTCACACCTTCATTGATGTATTGATAATGAAAGCGCGATGATTCGCCACCTTCAAAAACCAAAATAGGTTTACCGTTCTTAGCGGCTTCCTTTCGATATGATTGATCACGAAAAGGAGCATTAATAATGTAGGTCGGTGCAAATTGTTTTGCAAGCTCCAACGAGCGACCATCTTCAAACGTGCAACGTAATTGCGGATAATTGTTGATTTGTTTTCCTCCAGTGTGGAAGTCAAGCCCAAGGTCGATTTGAGGAATAATTTCGTTTGTAAGGTCGTAGGCAATGCGACTACCCAACGAACCATTTTTGCTACCCGGAAAACAACGATTCAAATCTTTGCCATCAGGCAAATCGCGAGTGCCGTATAGAAACGCAAAGGTGTTGATAACAGGAATAGCCACCACACTCCCACAAAGCGGGTTACGAACTTCTTCCTTAGTGATCAATCTACGAACGATTTCTATTCCGTTCGTTTCGTCACCGTGCATACCTGCTTGTATCAATAATGTTGGCCCAGGATTTTTCGAGCGAAAAACATAAATAGGAATTTCAATTACAGCTTTCGTTGGCAATTGATACCAGTTCAAACTTATTTGAGCGGAGTTACCTGGTTCAATGTTTACTTCATTTATTCGTATGGTTTTGTTTTCGTACTCCATCGCGTAGTTCAGTATTTGTTGAGGGAATAAAGATTAATTAAGGTTCGTGATTAAACTCATTACGTTCTACATATTCAATGATTTTGCCAGCAATATCCACACCCGTGGCGCCTTCTATTCCTTCTAGTCCAGGCGAGGAGTTCACCTCCATCACCAACGGACCACGCGAAGACTGAAGCATATCAACACCTGCTACGGCAAGGCCTAACTTTTTTGCCGATTTAATGGCGGTTTCCCGTTCATCTTTGGTAAGTTCTAACACGGTAGCATTCCCTCCTCTATGCAAATTGCTTCTGAATTCGCCAGGCAATCCTTGGCGTTTCATTGCTCCCACTATTTTGCCATCCACTACAAATGCACGTATATCAGCACCTCCGGCTTCTTTAATAAACTCCTGAACCAAAATGTTTGCTTTCAAGGCAAGAAAAGATTCCACCACCGACTTCGCTGATTTGTGCGTTTCTGCCAATATCACACCAATACCCTGGGTGCCTTCCAAAAGCTTTATCACCACAGGCGCACCACCCACTTGTTCTATCACGCTATCGATGTTCTTTGGAGCAGAAGCAAATGCAGTTTTAGGCATTCCTATTCCTGCTTTTGCAAGCAATTGAAGGCTTCTTAACTTGTCTCGCGAACGAACTAAAGCTTGTGATTCAACAGAAGAAAATACCTTCATCTGTTCGAACTGACGAACCACAGCAGCTCCGTAAAATGTAACAGAAGTGCCAATACGTGGAATGATAGCGTCAATTCCTTTCACTTCTTTTCCACCGTAAAAGATGTGAGGATTGCTTTTTTCAATAACCAACACACATTTCAAATGGTCGAGAACAATTACTTCGTGTCCTCGCAGTTCAGCTGCTTCCACCAATCTTCGGGTAGAGTAGAGTTTTGGTCCTCGCGATAAGATAGCTATTTTCATAGTAGTTGAGTTTTAGATAAATGAAACACTGTGTTAATTGAAATGATTACTATTTATTTTAAAAATGTTATTTCGATTCCATACAATTCAAAAGGGATACATCCACAATAAATTTATTCTTTAAAAAACGTCTACCCAACAAAACAGGGTAACGCATCGTTCCTCTATTGGTAAGCGAAATTAATGCTTTTATTCTTTTGTTCCCAATTTTAATAATTGTTTTTATCACGTATCTGTTTTCTGTTTCGCCAAACGAATTCTTTATTTCCTTTTGAAAAAAATCGGAAGAGTGTTGTTCCTTTTCGTTGTATTCGGGGTGACTTGGGTCTAGTAATTTAAAATACAAAATATCATTTTCTATTCTGATATCATGGCAGTGAAGTACAGAAGTGAACGCTCCTGTATCAATTTTGGCTTCTATAGAAAATAAGCCTAAGTCAGGGAAATCAATAATTTCTCTGCGTCCTATCGTTGGTTTTGTTTTGTGTTGTAACATCCTTGTTAAATTCAAACGCAAGATATAAACTTTTAATCAATGAGTTGGTGTAATTTTAGACAATATCAATATTTAGACACGACAATATCTGGACATCGCTGGTGGCAAAGGTATACCTGTTACTCTTCTTGGACAAACATTATTGGAAGGAAAGAAGAAATCAATAAAGAAATTAATCTAAGATGATTCAGAAAAACTCATTTAGCTAGTTCAACATCAATTGAAAAGTTCGAATTGTTCTTGCCTTTCATGTTTTTATAGTAGTCCATAATTTCTTTCATGTCCTTTTTATAGTCGCCAGTTGGATATATTATTTTATCTATTCCGGTTGTTTTGTTTTCGTAGTTAATATATGCCAAGGCAAGAGGAACCTTTGCTTTTATGGCAACATAATAAAAACCTGTCTTCCATTTCTCAACTCGCGAGCGTGTTCCTTCTGGAGTTATCACAAGTCGCATCACATCGTGTGTTTTAAATAATTCAACCATCGAATCGACAGCACTGGTTTTTTCGCCACTAAATTTGTTTTTGTTTCTATCGATTGGCATTGCTCCTAATGCAAGTAGAAATCGCTTAAAAGGAAAACGTATCCACTCCTTTTTGATAACAAAGGTTTGATTCAATTTCATAATACTCACGGTCCCCATGCCGTATATGAAATCCCAATTACTCGTGTGCGGTGCAACAACAATCACACATTTCTTAATGTCTTGTGGCAGAAAGTGCTTGACTTTCCAACCACGGAAATTAAATATAAGTTCGAAGAGAAAAAACATGGTTGCGAAATTAGAATTTAAAATTGTAAAAATAGAATACGAAGAATTATTTCTTTAAATATTCATTACTTTTTCGATTCAATTCAAAATTCAGTGATATTTGTCAACTTAACTCAATGTTAATTGTTTTATGTATCAATAATTTTAGGATAAACCCAAGGAAGAATGAATTCGTTTTCACAAAAATTAATTAAGTGGTATCAAAATAATAAACGCGATTTGCCTTGGCGTAAAACAAATGATGCCTATTTAATATGGTTGTCTGAGATTATTCTTCAACAAACAAGAGTGGAGCAAGGTTTGGCCTATTATTTAAAATTCGCTTCGGCTTTCCCAACTGTTCAGCATTTAGCAAAGGCTGAGAACGAAGAAGTAATGAAACTTTGGCAAGGCCTCGGTTATTACTCAAGAGCAAGAAATTTGCATACAACCGCTAAAATAATTGTTAGCAAGTATAAAGGGAAATTCCCAGGCAATCATGTCGATATACTGTCTTTAAAGGGTATTGGAGATTATACAGCTGCCGCTATCGCTTCTTTTGCGTATAATCAACCGTATGCTGTGGTTGATGGTAATGTATACAGAGTGCTAGCCCGAGTCTATGGTATTGATACTCCTATTGACAGTTCGCAAGGGAAGAAAGAATTTGGTTTACTTGCGAATGAATTAATTTCAGAAAAGCATCCTGCCATTCACAATCAAGCCATCATGGAATTTGGTGCTATACAATGCAAACCGGTGTCTCCTAATTGTGAAGATTGTCCATTGATTGCAATGTGTTTTGCGCATCAACACAAAAGTGTTTCATCATTTCCTGTGAAATCAAAAACTACTAAGGTTAGAAATAGATATTTTAATTATATTGTTCTGAACCAAAAACGCCTTGTTGTCATAAACAAAAGAATCAACAAAGATATTTGGACCAATCTTTATGATTTCCCTGTGATAGAAACAGAAAAAGAACAAACAGAAGATGAATTGTTCTCATCATCAGAATGGAAAAGGTTCTTCGGGAAAAATAGATTCAATGTGACGTCCATCACGAAGGCCAATAAACATATTTTAAGTCATCAGCATATCTATGCGCGTTTTATTGAAATAGAGTGTCTGTCGCCAATAAAAAAGATTTGTCCAAATTCTGCAATTTTAATAAACCAAGAAGAGATACAAAAGTATGCGGTACCAAGGCTTGTGGAACTTTATCTGATAAATAAGGAAAAACAATTATCAACTTAGTGTGATTTTTGAATAATTATTGTTTAATTTGCATGTAATTAAATCTTAGGCAATGAAATCAAGAAACTTTTTTTCAGAAGTAATCAAACAAGGAATCCATATTGGTGCCGTAGCTCCAAGTTCTAAATTCTTGGTTAAGAAAATGATTGATCCTATTGATTTCAGTAAGGTGAAATGCATTGTGGAATTTGGTCCAGGAATAGGAACTATTACACATGAGCTTCTGAATCGAATGCCTCAGAATGCAATTTTGATAGTGTTTGAAATTAATAAAGAATTCTGCGAAAAACTTAGGAATATTGATGACTCACGCATCAAAATTATAGGTGACAGCGCTGAAAATCTCGAATTGTATTTACAAAGCCAAAATATTAGCAAGGTTGATTATATCGTTTCTTCGCTTCCTTTCACCCTAATACCTAATTTAGTTGTTCGTAAAATCTTGAAAATTGCAAAGAGTGTACTAACTCCCAAAGGAGCATTTATACAATATCAGTATTCATTGAACGCTTACACAAAACTTAGAAAAACGTTTAGAAGAGTTGATTTGAATTTTACTCCAATTAACCTCCCTCCAGCTTTTATTTTTACATGTACTAACTAAACTTTTGTCTCATTCTTAATTTTTTAAATTATTATGGGTATTGTGATTTAAGATTCCTCGATATTTTAATTGACAATGAAATCTGATATTTGTTTTACTTTTAAAATTTCAAGCATGAAATCGGGAATACCATCTCACATAAACAGTGGACATATTTTCAAAACATTTATAGTTTACTTTATTTTATTTTTTGCCATTACCACTGCTTGTGCCCAATTGCCCAATACTGATATTTGGTTGTTAGACATTGATAAATCTCAAGATAGTATAGTTCTCAGAAACCCTGTAAACATTACCACTCGTTCTGGATACGACAATCAGCCAGTCTTTTCTCCTGATGGGAAGTATCTTCTTTACACATCCATTAGAGAGGACAATCAAGCAGATATTTACAAGTTTGATTTAGTGTCAAAACAAACATCACGGCTTACATTCACTCCTACTAGCGAATATTCACCTGCATTTACACCAGATGGAAAAAGTATTTCAGTTGTAATGGTCGAGCCAGACAGTGTTCAACGATTGTGGAAGTTCCCAATAAAAGGAGGGAAAGCAAATTTGGTACTTAATGATATTGATTCTATAGGATACTATCGCTGGATTTCTAAAGATAGCTTGGCATTAATTTTAATCACAGAGCCGCCAACTTTGGAAGTCGTGAATGTGAATTCAGGAAAGACTGTTGTTGTTAAAAGCAATGTTGGTAGGTGTATGATTGAGAGAGATGGGCGACTTTACTACACCCAAAAGCAATCTGATGCGGGTATTTTATTAACAACATACCCTAGAAGCGTGAAGGAAGGAGAAGAGAAAGTTCAAAAATTAAAAAGTGAAGATTTCACCTTTCTTAATTCTAAAGAACCTGCTTTACTTAATGGCTTAAAATCTAAAATATTCACTTTATTTCCGAATCAAAGTGTTGAAAAATCGATTATAGACTTATCAGGAATAGGAATAAAAAACATTTCGAGAATTGCAATAAATCGCGAAGGCAACAAGTTGGCAATTGTTGCTGAATAAAACTTTGATTATTTATCAAGTTTTATTATTCCCATAGTCTCCAATTCTGTTAAGTAAACTCGTTTTCCATTATAGATAGCTGTTACAAAAGCATCTGGAAATCCACTAGTTCTTACCTTCTTTTTGAAATCAAGCGCTTCGTTCAGCGTTTTGTATGAACCAATAGTAACTCGAGTTAATCCATCATCAAGCAGTTTCTTTTCAACCTTACCGAGTCCACTCAGCTTACCAATGTTAAATTTCTCAGGAGATTTCAATGCGCCAATTTGAATTTTAAACACAAGTCCTTCTTTGGATACATTGCCCAATTTGCTTGCTACTTTTGTTTCAATAGCTGTCGTTTTATCTATTTTAGCAGCAGAAACTGACTTGTCGTTTTTGCTCGAATTAGCGTCTTTCCCGTCAACGTTATTGTTAATCCCACCAGCATTAGCTATTACTTCACTTGCCAATGCAGTATCTATCTTAGTTACAAAGTTAATATTGATTACGGTTTCGGTGTAGGACTTAATATTGGAAGCGTCAATGGTCTTTTCTTGATCAGGATAACCTTTCAATTTAAAAGTGAATTTATAATTGTTGCCAGGCACTACATTTACAAGATATTTCCCAGATAATGAATTGGAATGGAAGCTTCCAAAGTTTTTGTTCTTATTGGTTATGTCAACCTGAAACGCAACTTCTTTCGGTTTATCATCAAGAGTTATTATTCCCTTAACAGTTTGAACAATTGGTTTTGCAACGTTTGTAGGCATTTCCACCGAGTATATATCTTGTTGACCAAACCCTCCTAATTTTGCAGACGAATAATAACCATGTTTCCCATCAGCCGATAGAACAAAAAATTTGTCATCATCTGCAGTGTTTATAGGGTATCCAATATTTTCAGGTTTAGTCCATGAAGAATCAGCGACATTAAAACGAGTAACAAAGATGTCGTTGTATCCCATACTTCTAATGCCCATTGTACTGTAGTAAAGCGTTTTCCCATCAGGATGAATAAACGGGGCATCATCATCGTAAGTGGTATTAATATCCAATCCTAAATTTTGAACATTACCCCAAGAGCCATCCGACAAAAGACTTGCCCTATAAAGGTCGCGTCCACCTAAGCCTCCTGGACGCTCACTGGAAAAGTATAGTGTTTTTTCGTCAGCAGAAAGAGATGCACTCCCTTCCCATGAAATGGTATTCACATCTCCTCTTAATTTTTCAGGAACTGACCAAACGTTTCCACTTAAAACACTCATATAGATGTCTCCTCCATCAGTACCATCGTCTCTATAAACGAATAGTTTTTGTCCATCATTCGAAATGCCAGCAGTTGCATCGTTCAAATTTGTATTGATGTTTTCTCCAATATTTTTCGGTTTACCCCATTTGCCATTTTCACCTGATGTAATAAAAATATCTTCATTGTAACTTCCAAGCGTATCCGGCCGATTCATTTCATCCTGTTTTCCTCCAGTACTTTCTTCACCCACGTAGGTATACATCATCAACGATTCGTCAGATGAAATTACTGGTGAATATTCTGAATTTGCTGTGTTTATTGTTTTTCCTGCATTTTCAATTTTTGCTGATAGGGGAGTAGTAACAATCGCTTTTCCATTGTTACAAAAATCTTGCAATAGTAGAGCATCTTTTTTCTCCATTACCGTAAGATTTTTCTGCTTTAAGTACAAGTCAATATTTGCCAATGCGTCATCAAATTTTCCACTATAATGCTGTGCTCTCGCTAAATCATAATTTATAGCATTTATTTTTTTACTTTTAGAATAAGCCTCCGTTAGATATTCTAACGATTTCTCATGCATGTCACTTCGATATAGTCCGCAAATTCCAACGGCATATCGTAGGTACAACTCTGTAGGATGGTTGGCAAGGATTTTTTCAAAAAATGATAAGGCCACCAAATAATTTTTTGATTCGAAAATAGCTTGTGCTTTCGCTAAACTATCTTGTTCTGTTTGGCGCCACTTTCTTGTCTTCATAGTACTTTGAGAGTAACCTTCAAACATCAAAAATGATAATAAAACTATCAATAATATCTTTTTCATAACTTCCTATTTATTTTATGATAGCCAAAAATAAGTATTTTTACCCATATATGAACTTAAATGCTCCTCATTCGAAAAATATGTTCAGGGAAAATATTAAACTTGGACAAGTTGTTGACATTGTGCTGAAGAAAGATCAGCGAACAGGAAAACGCACCAGAGGTAAGGTACGAGCCATTTTAACGAGCGCCTCCTTTCATACGCGTGGAATAAAAGTGATGCTTGACAGTAGACAAATTGGGCGGGTTCAAGAAATACTAGAGCAAGAACAAAATAGTTCAAACGATTGATAATGGAATTTATAGACGAAAGAATTGAAAATTATGCGCTCTTGCATTCGCAACAAGAGTCCGCCATACTGAGAAAAATTAATAGAGAAACCAATGCAAAAGTATTGATGCCTCGTATGCTTTCTGGGCATATGCAAGGGAATGTTCTGAGCATGCTAAGCAAGATGATTCAACCAAAACAAATTTTGGAGATAGGTACTTACACAGGTTATTCTGCCATTTGCTTAGCACAAGGATTAATTGAGGGTGGCGAATTACACACCATTGATATAAATGAAGAATTAGAAAAAATGGTTCGTGGGTTTTTTAGCGAGGCGGGTTTGAATGAGAAAATAAACTATTACATTGGTAATGCCCTTGAAATCATACCTTCAATAAATAAGATATATGATATTGTATTTATAGATGCCGACAAAAAAAACTACGCGAATTATTATGATTTGGTTTTTGATAACGTGAAAAGTGGTGGTTATATAATTGCTGATAATGTTTTGTGGAGTGGTAAGGTAGTGGATTCGTTTGATAAAATGGATGCCGACACCAAAGCTATTGATGCGTTTAATAAGAAAGTAAATGACGATAGTCGCGTTGAAAACATGTTGCTTCCAATACGAGATGGATTAATGATTGCAAGAAAAAAGTAATTGTTCAAGATAATAATACAAAATTTAATAAACTATGATAATTGATTTAAGGAGTGATACTGTTACCAAGCCTTCGAAGGGAATGCTGGAAGCCATGTTTAGTGCCGAAGTTGGAGATGATGTTTTTAACGAAGAGCCTACTGTTAATAAGCTCGAAGAAAAAGTGGCTGCGCTTTTCAGAAAAGAGAAAGCCCTGTTTTGCCCATCTGGCACTATGACTAATCAAATTGCCATTAAAGTTCACACTCAACCTGGTGATGAGGTTTTGTGTGATACCACTGCGCATATTTATAATTACGAAGGTGGTGGAATATCCTTCAATTCAGGTGTTCAGGCAAAATTAATACCTGGGGAGCGAGGACGAATATCTGCTCAACAAGTGGTCGAGAGTATTAATCCAACGTTTGATTGGTTAACAAAAACCAGTTTGGTATGTGTTGAGAATACTGCTAATCGTGCAGGAGGGAGTTATTACACGCTCGACCAAATGAAACAACTGCATCAAGTTTGTAAACAGAATAAATTGGCTTATCATCTTGACGGAGCACGTGTTTTTAACGCTATCGTTGAGAACGATTATACTCCAATGGATCTTGGTAACCTCTTTGATTCTATTTCGGTTTGTTTATCAAAAGGGCTGGGAGCACCAGTAGGCTCTGTCTTGTTAGGTGACAAAGAATTTATTCGAAAAGCAAGAAGGGTGAGAAAAGTTTTTGGTGGAGGAATGCGTCAAGCTGGTTATTTGGCAGCAGCCGGAATTTATGCCTTAGATAACAATATTAATAGATTGAGGGACGACCACAAAAGAGCAAAGCAATTAGCCGATACAATGAAAAGTCTTTCCTTTATCGATAATGTATTGCCAGTAGATACTAACATCATTATTTTTAATTTGAATGATAAATTAAAACCAGAAGACTTTGTAAAGAATTTAGCTAAGCATGACATCAAGGCAACAGGTTTTGGAAAACAAGCTATTCGATTTGTAACCCATTTAGATTTCACTGATGATATGTTGGATAGAACAGAAAAGGTATTGAAGAGTATGTAATATTACATCAATTCGCTAAGCACCATCCAACGAAAAGATTTATCATCTAATTCAGATTCTAATTTACCAATATCGCTAGCCCATTTAATCATGTCTTCGTGATTAGAACTACCTGCATTCAATAAGTCTGTTAGCTTTTTCTTTTCTTCTTCTAACGCAGCAATTTCTTTTTCCAATTGTTCGAACTCAAACTTCTCTTTAAAGCTTGGCTTCTTTTTGTTAGCAGATACTTCAGGGATTTCCTCTTTAGGTTCTTCCGCTTTTACGGGTGCACTTATTTTTGTTTCTTCCTTCTTTAGTTGTTTTTCCTCTTGTTCTTTTTTGTCTCTGTATTCAGTATAGTTCCCAGGAAAGTCTCTTACCACTCCATTGCCTTCGAATACAAAAAGGTGATCAACCATCTTATCCATAAAATACCGGTCGTGAGTAACAATCAGAACACAACCTTGAAATGTGGTTAAGAAATCTTCAAGTACAGCCAAGGTCAATATGTCAAGGTCATTCGTAGGTTCATCAAGAATCAAAAAGTTCGGATTTTTGATTAATACAGTCATCAGATACAACCTGCGTTTTTCGCCTCCACTTAATTTCGAAACGAAATTATATTGAACATCAGGATTGAATTGAAACTTTTGTAAAAGTTGAGATGCAGTGAGTTTACTTCCATCTGCCAACGGAATAAAATCAGCAATGTCCTTTACTACTTCTATCACCCTTTTATCTTCATTCAATATCAAACCATCTTGAGAATAATAGCCAAACACAATGGTTTCACCTGTTTGAATTTTGCCAGCATCGGGTTGCTCCGTTCCCATAATCATATTCAGGAAGGTGGTCTTACCAACACCATTCTTCCCAATGATGCCAATCTTTTCACCTTTTTTGAAAGTGTAGGAAAAGTTATTTAGTATTGGAGTAGTGCCGTATGCTTTTCTAAGTTTAATAAGCTCTAATATCTTACCTCCCAAACGAGTCATTTTTACTGACAGTTCAAGCTTTTCTTCCACCTTTTTACTGAACGCTTTATCTTTTACTTCATAAAACGAATCAACACGATACTTAGCTTTTGTTCCTCTTGCGCGTGGCATTTTCCGAACCCATTCTAATTCTCTTCGGTAAAGGTTTTTGGCTTTGTCTATTTCCGAATTTTCCATGTCTTCACGCTCAGCTTTCTTTTCTACAAAATACTGAAAGTTGCCACGGTAATGAAATATCTTTCCTGCATCTATTTCAATAATCTCACTGCAAACACTGTCGAGAAAATACCTATCGTGAGATACAAGTAACAACGTTAAATCGCGAGTGATTAAATAATTTTCGAGCCATTCAATCATCTCTACATCCAAGTGATTGGTGGGCTCATCCAATATTAATAAGTCGGGTTCGTCAATCAATACCTTGGCGAGTGCTACCCGCTTTTTTTGTCCTCCCGAAAGAGTTCCAATGGTTTTATCGAGAAAAGCAATTTTGAGACGTTGAAGCACTTCATGTATCTTAGCTTCTACACTCCAAGCTTCGAGTTTGTCCATCATAGCCGAACATTCCTCAAGTCGAACCGAAGTTCCTTCGTTATATTCTTTTTCAAAATCCAGAAGTGCTCGCTCATAATCACGAACAGCATTTAGTGAAGGATTATTGGTGTTGTATATGGCCTCAAGTACTGTGCTGTTCTCATCAAACAAAGGGTTTTGATCAAGATAAATAACGCTGATGTCCTTGCGAAAAGTAATATTCCCTTCATCGGGTATTTCTTTTCCCATAATTATTTTCAACAAGGTTGATTTCCCTGCTCCGTTTTTGGCAATAAGTCCGATGCGTTGACTCTTATTAAGACCGAAACTTATTTTGTCGAATAATAATTTTGGACCGTACGATTTAGAAATCGATTCTACTGATAGATAATTCAATTTAGTTCTCTAGGTTGTTAGGATTAAAAGAATGCAAATATAGCTTATTCCTTCAGCAATTGATATGCATTCGTTAGAAACGATGCATTAATGTCAAGTATAAGGCTTTTTAAACAGACGAAATTAAGATGTCGGTCGGTAAACTTAGTAGTTAATCAAACTGTGAATATGTTCTGAGTATTGTGTTAATCGCTCGCGACCTTTCAGAAAATCTAATTCGACTACAAAAGCAAATCCAGCTACATTGCCACCTTGCATGTTGACAAGCTTAGCAGCAGCTTCGGCAGTACCGCCAGTAGCTAACAAATCATCATGAATGATTACGTTCCAGCCTGGCTGAATTTCGTTTACCTGCATTTCCACTTTTGCACTACCATATTCCAACTCGTATTCATACGAGATGGTTTTGAATGGAAGTTTACCTGCTTTACGAACAAGGATGAAAGGAATGTTTAATTTATTTGCCAAAGCAAATCCAAATAAAAATCCGCGACTCTCCACCCCAATGATAGCATTTATTTTGCGCTCATCAAGGTCTTTAGCAAATGCGGAAACAATTTCATTGCACAATTGCTGATTGTGAAACAATGGTGTGATGTCTTTGAATAATATTCCTGGTTTAGGGAAATCAGCCACATCGCGAATGGTGTCTTTTATTTTACGTTTAAGCATTTAGTCAAGTTTTAAATAAGGTACAATTTTACGGTAAGTTTCGTCATCTACCAAATCTGTTTTCTTTATATCTTCAATAGTTGTGAACTTTCCATGTTTTGAGCGGTAATTGATGATACCATTCACCATATTCCAGGTGAGATAGGGATGCTTCAGTTCCTTGGCCGTGCAACTATTAATGGCAATTTTTTTGATGGCACTTGCATCCACAGTTACTTGTTTTTCTACCCCATCATACTTCTCCTGATCAAATTTCCATAGCTCCATCAACTGTTCTTTTCGGCAATATCCACCAAGTTCATTTCTATGTTCGATTATTTTTTTAGCATAGAATGCTTTTATTCCTCTAATTTTTGTTAGTGCAAGCGAGTCGGCCGAATTCAATTCCACCAAAACCAATTCTCTTTTTGGAGGAATATATTTTGCCGTGTCTTTCACGAAACGTTTGGTTGCAAGGCTGTCTGGTTTCTTCTCGGGTATTGCTATGTAAGGCTCAAGACTTTTGTACATTTCATCCGATATGCAATACATTTTTTTTACATCGGCTTTGGTTCTATACTTTCCTCCTTTTGCTTGGTAATTGTCGAGCATCTTTATTTGCTTCTCCGAGAATCCCAAACGTTTCCAATCCTTATCAGGCAATTGGTTGGGGTTAAACATAAAACGTTCGCCTTTTATCCCTAAAGGTTTTTCCTCTTTTGTATGGAAATAGTTTTGCCTTTTCGATTGATTGTAATCATCAATGGAATCGGTTTCTTGTCGAATAGAATCGTTGAAACTTTTTATTCTTTTTTCGAATGAAGTGAAATCAATTTTCTCGGGAGGAGAATAGAAGAGGTAGGAATAATTCAAATAAAGAATGAGGATAATAACAATACCAAGGAGTATAACTATACCTCTCTTTTCGCCTCGATGGAAGCTTAGGAAATCGCGAATAAACTGTTTCATCTTGTGCTCTTTTGAAACCAAGCTCACGATGAGCTAGCTTGGTGTTGATTTATATTATGTCATTTTTTTCTTCGTCATATAGTAAACTGGAATACCCAGCAAAACAATTAATAATCCTAACCCTGTGTTCTTGGTATCGTATATCAGCAAGTCGATACAAATAGCTGTCGTTACAATGATGTAGATGGCTGGCACCACAGGATATCCAAAAGCTTTATAAGGTCGTTCGGTATTTGGTTCTTTTTTACGTAAAATAAATATACCCGCTATTGTTAAGATATAAAACAAAAGAGAGGCAAATGTGGCATAGGTTAACAAATCGCTGTACTTGCCCGAAAGGCAAAGTACACTAGCCCATATGCATTGCAACCACAACGCTTTTGCAGGTACTTGTTTTGTGTTCAATGTTTCAGCACGTTTAAAGAATAACCCATCTTTTGCCATGGCATAAAACAATCGCGCTCCCGAAAGAACAATGCCATTGTTGCAACCAAAAGTAGAAACCATGATTAATGCTGCCATGATATAAACTGCCGAATTGCCAAAGATTACTGATGCTGCTGCAGCACCCACTCGGTCGTTGTTCGGGAACATAATGCCCTGACCAATAACATCACTTGCTGCTGGATTTCCATGCAAAGGCAATAAAGAAAGATAAGCAATGTTCGCAAGAATGTAAATGATAGTAACGATGAGTGTTCCAAGAAATAAACTTCGAGGGATATTTTTCTTAGGGTCTTTTATCTCGCCTGCTATAAAGGTAACATTGTTCCATGCATCGCTCGAGAAAAGCGAATTGATAATCGTTGCTCCCATAGCTCCTGCCAAAGCGAATCCTGTGAGTGGTATCACCGTTATCACTCCGTTATTAATCGTTGTTTTGCTAGCCGACCACATGTCTTTAAAGTTTTCTATCAATGTATTTCCTTTTAGACCAATGGCAATGCCCAAGATGATTAATGCAAAGAGGGCAAACAATTTGGCTGAGGTGAATATAAGTTGAATGGTTTTTCCATTTTGTACGCCTCGGCTATTGAAAAAAGTGAGAACAACAATGCTCACAATAGCCAATAGTTGAGCAAATGTAATTTGCAAGAACGAGCCCAATGCAATGCATACGGTATTCAATTCCGGAAAAAACACCGAAGTGTATTTTGCAAACGCCACAGCCACAGCCGCTATCACTCCTGTTTGAATTACGGTGAACACAGTCCAACCATAAAGAAAAGAAATCATTCTTCCATAGGCTCGTTGAATGTAAACGTATTGCCCTCCTGCATTGGGCATCATGCCAGCTAACTCACCATAACTTAGCGCTGCTGTTACCGTTATCAATCCTGTGATGAGCCACAATACCAACAACCAGCCCGAAGCCCCAATATCGCGAGCCATAAAGGTGGTAACAATAAATATACCTGAACCTATCATGGAACCCGAAACTATACTAGTGGCATCTACTAATCCAAGCGAACGTTTTAATTCTTGCGACATCTATCTTTATTTGTTGAACTAAAAAGGACGGGAAAATTCCGTCCTTTTTAGTGTTTATTACATTATTAAATTCATGTTCTTTTATAACCCTGTTTTATTCTTCCTCATCCTACTTAATATAAATATGCCTAAGTGAAGCAGAGCAAATATCAAAAAGAAATAAGGACGCGATGGCACAGGAGTATTGTTTTGATTTGCCATAAACTCCACATGCTTGAAATAATAATCCAATACCGTTAAAATGAGTAAGAACAATGCACACATGATGCCTGCAACAGATGCCGAGTTTTGCCCTCTGAACTTATGATGCGCTTCTTCTCCGTGATTGAATATACTGTTTTTCAAGCCGAACAATAAATACACATCAAGCCCAATCAACATCCATATAAGTGCCGACTGTTGTGTAAATCGGTCGAGCGAAATAATCATCAATGTACATACTCCCATTCCTAATATCGGAACCAGAGGTACCAAAGGAGTGCGGAAAGGGCGTTCGGCTTTTGGGTCGCTTCTGCGCAATATCCATATACCGGCACACACTAAAACGAATGCTAGTAAAGTGCCTATTGACGTTAAGTCGCCAGCTATGCTGCCCGGTATAAAACCTCCGAATATACCCACAAATGCAAATAACATAAGATTCGATTTATACGGTGTACGAAACTTTGGATGAAGATGCGAGAATACTTTTGGTAATAAACCATCGTTCGACATCGAAAAGAAGACCCTGCTTTGACCCATCAACATCACCAGTATAACCGATGAAAACCCTGCTAGAATAGCCACCGTAACTGCCGTTGCCAACCATCCGTAGCCATGCATATAAGTTGAAATAGCGTAAGCCACCGATGCTTCTTTACCTTTTGTTGGGTCGCCAAACTCTTGCCAATTGGCCACTCCAGTAAGCACATGCGAGAACACAATGTATAAAAACGTACACACCACCAACGACCCCAAGATACCTATTGGCATATCGCGTTTTGGGTTTTTAGCTTCTTGCGCAGCTGTCGACACCGCATCAAAACCAATGAAAGCGAAAAATACAATGCCCGCACCCTTCAGCACACCTGCCCATCCCCACGTGAAGAATCCAGTATGGCCTGCCACTCCTTCGGGTATTAAGTAAGGTGTATGGTTTTCGGGTTTTATGAACTGCCAACCTAGTACTATAAATATAAGTACAATCGAAACCTTTAGAAAAACAATGATAGCATTCACTGCAGCCGATTCTTGCGTTCCTTTAATTAATAATAAGGTAAGTAATAATAAAATGAAGAGAGCCGGAAGGTTCACAAACCCATGCACTCCACTAACGCTTACCTCGAAAGGCGAATGACACCATTCAAACGGAATAGCACCTCCCAACAATTTATTCAAGTATTCGCTCCACGCTATCGACACAGTGGCTGCCCCCAAGGCATATTCCAATATCAATGCCCAACCAATTATCCAAGCTATCAACTCGCCCATGGTGGCATAAGCATACGTGTACGCACTACCCGCAATGGGTATCATCGATGCAAATTCGGCATAACAGAGGCCTGCAAAAGCACATCCAATGGCGGCTACCACAAACGAAAGCGTTACTGCCGGACCAGCTGCTTCGGCCGAGGCTGCTGCAGTTCGCACAAACAATCCTGCCCCTATAATGGCTCCTATACCAAGTGCTATTAACGACCACATTCCTAGGGTTCGTTTCAGTCCTCCATCTGTTTCTGCCGAATGAGCTAGTAGCGATTCCAACGATTTTTTTCTAAATATTGACATAGGCTTTAAATAATGTTGTTTTAATTATGAGTTTCAAATATAGATAAGTTTTGATTATATCATCTATAATTTTTTAAATAACAAATGTAGTTTAGGTTTTTTATAGGTGGTTAATTCAATGCCCATTTCATATTTTAAATCTCACATTTCAAATCTAAGTAGGGCAGAAGGGAGATAAGAGATGTGGAGATACGGTTTGGGAGGAGTGGAAATGTCTATTGGGAGAACAGAATATACGAGTTGGGAGAATAGGACATACGGATTGGGAGATGTGGATATACGGTTTGGGAGAAGTGGATATACGGTTTACGAGATATGGATATACGGTTTACGAGATGTTTGTATACGGTTTATGAGATGTCTGTATACGGTTTACGAGATGTTTGTATACGGTTTACGAGATGTTTGTATACGGTTTATGAGATGTCTGTATACGGTTTATGAGATACCTGTATGCTTTATATGAGATACCTGTATACGGAATATGGGGTGGCGAAATGGGGGTATGGGGTGCTTGTATACGGTTTACGAGATGTCTGTATATGGTTTATGAGATGTCTGTATACGGTGTATGAGATACCTGTATGCCAATTATGAGATGTCTGTATGGGGTGGATAGGGTATG
>CAIWDF010000134.1 GCA_903911435.1 uncultured Bacteroidota bacterium | reverse complement strand
TATGACTGGTCTTTGGCATGTACGGTAGGGTACGACGAAACGGAAATACTTTTGATAATATGTTTAAGATGCAAATTACAGAGTATTCGAAACAACCAAATAAGGAAACTCTCAATGAACAATTATTGTTATTAACAGAATACGTAAAATATATGAAATCAAATGGTGTGAGAGTCTGTTTTTTTGAAATGCCTGTGAATAATAAATTAATGGAACTTCCTAAAGCAAGAACAATTAGAAATGAAATCTATAAGCACTTTCCAAAAAACGAATATGACTACATCTTACCAGATAGTTCGGAATACGTGACCACAGATGGTTGCCATTTAAATACCATTGAATCGATTAAATATACAACTTATTTTAGGACTCAACTAAAGAAACATAAATTTTTCTAAAACTTACTTTTTGTTAATTACGATAATAAATATCCCCCCCTTCGCCTCGTTTGTAACAAGGGCACCAGGATAATGCATTTATAACGCATATAATTACAACTTAATTTAACCATCAAAAAAAAGCCCCGAACTTAATTGTTCGGGGCTTTTTATGTTTTACTAAATTCGAATTAGATTTTTTTCTTTGCGCCTTCCTGTCTTCGCGGTAAATAATCTACTATCCAAGTAAGGTTTTTTCAACTGCTTTAAGTATATCAAAAGCTTTTTCGGTGGTGCTAGCTTCGGCATAGTTTCGCAGTACAGGCTCGGTGCCCGAAGCACGTATCATCATCCATTCATCGTTGTCGAAGAAATATTTCCAACCATCCACCGTCTCCACTCTTCGCACTTCATAAGGGCCAAAGGAGGTGTATACATTGTTTTTGCAATTTTCTACTATGCGTTGTTTCACCTCTTCTTTCAGGTGCATATCGCTGCGTTCGAATTTAAATTCGCCCACAATTTTATATACATCTTGTATCAGTTCTTCCAACGATTTACCCGATTTTGCCATGTATTCCCAAATGGTTAATCCCATCCAAATGCCATCGCGTTCGGGTATATGTCCTTTTATGGCAATGCCTCCACTCTCTTCGCCACCAAGCAATACATCTTCGTTAATCATCACAGCAGATATGTATTTAAACCCAATTTTGGTAACTTGATATTCCAAGCCATAGTGTTCGCACATTTTCTTCACACGAGGTGTAACGGAGAATGCATTCACCACTTTTCCTTTCCATTTCTTCACTTTCACCAAATAATCGATAAGCAAAAGAATGATGTGATGCGAATCGACAAAGTTTCCTTGGCTATCGTACAAACCAATGCGGTCTGCATCTCCATCGGTAGCCAATCCACAGTCGATACCACCTTTTTCATCACTGATGATTTCAGAGAAGTCTAATAAATTTTTATGAATAGGCTCAGGAGCTCGTCCATGAAAGCCAGGGTTATATTCGCAATTGATTAAGGTCATCTCCGGAATCAAGCGTTGCATGGCATTTTGTCCGGCACCAAACATAGCATCGTAAGCAAAATTCATAGGCCCACGGTGGATGGCAGCCATATCGAAATTAGCTTCAACATGGTCTACATACATTGTTTCGAGGTCGATGTATTCAATCAAACCTGCTTTCACGAAAGTTTCGATGGAAAGATTTTCAACATCTACCGTGTTTTTATCAGGTATAATATCTTCTACCTCCTGCACTTGTTCGGGCGATAAAGGACCACCAAAACTTCCTTTTAGTTTATATCCATTGTACGATGGCGGATTGTGCGAAGCAGTGATGACAACCCCCAACGAAGCACCTTTGTTTTTAGTTCCTAATGATACCATGGGAGTAGACACAAAGTCTTTTGCCAAATACACTTTGACGCCAGCATTGGCCAACACCTTAGCAGTTGTTTCGGCAAACAACTCACCCGCAAAGCGGCAGTCGTGACCTATTACCACCGATGGGTTTTTAAAGTTTTGTTTCACCCATGTAGCAGTTGCTATTGCCACACGAGCAACATTGTCTACCGTGAAATCTTTAGCGATAATGGCTCTCCAGCCGTCTGTTCCAAATTTTATTTTTGTCATGTTTTCAAAAATTAATTATTTCGTCTGCAAATATAAAAAAAAACTATGAATGTATGTTTCGTGCGTTCAATGCTTCGCGATATTTTTTTCGATTCACGAGATGTTGTTCGTAGCTTTTTGCAAAGTTATGCTTGCCCGATAAATTTTCTTTGGCACACATGTAGAGGTAGTCGTTTTTTGAATAATTCAACACCGCATCCAGTGTAGAGGCTTGAGCAAAACCGACCGGTCCGGGAGGCAAGCCTTTATTTTCGTAGGTATTGTAAGGTGAAGAAACACGAGTTTGTTCGATAGAAACACGTTGAATGGAAAAGTTGCCAATGGCGAATATAACAGTCGGGTCCGATTGCAAAGGCATGTCTTTCTTCAACCGATTGATGTAAAGCCCTGCTATTATCCTTTTCTCTTCGTTGTCGCAGCATTGTTCGCCCTGAACAATAGAAGCCAATACGGAAACTTCTGTTTGTGAAAAACCTATTTGTTTGGCCTTGTTTTTTCGTTCTTCTGTCCAGAAATTGGTATAATCTTTTGCCACTCTATCGAAGAACTCATCCACCGAAGTGTTCCACATTAATTGATAGTTAGTAGGAATAAAAAGCGCTTGAATCTCAGTAGGTGAAAAACCATATTTACGCGTAAACTCAGCATCGTGCACCGCCTTGTACAAGGATGCCGAATCGGCTTCTAACCTCCTCCCTACCCTAGCCACCAACTGGTCGACCGTATGCAAGCCTGTGAAGTTAATGTCAACGGGTTCTTGAATTCCTCCTTTCAACAGATTAATCAATGCACTATTATTCATCGATGCCAATAAGCGATACCTACCGGGTTTCACCGCATTTTTATACGCTTTCTTTTCGGCCAACCATTCGAAAGTAGATGTTTTCTTAAGGAAATTATTCTCCGCTAATATTCTTAATACATCTTCGAATCGCGAACCGGTAGGAATGTAAATAAATGCCGATTTCTTTTCACCCAAGTTCACATTCGGTTGATAAAGGGTGGTATAGGTCAAATAAGCTCCAATGGCCATTATCAACACCACGAGCACCACTATCGAAAGAAATACTTTTCTTAGAAACGAAGATTTTTGTTTTGCCATTTAATTTGCGTTCATGCTTTTCAATTGCTCCATTACACGCTGTGCCTGTGCTTGTTTAGGGTTCTTCTTCAACACTCGGTTCAGTATTATTTTTGCCTCTCGATACTTCTTTTTATAAATATTTAATCCTGCAATGTTCATCAACAACGATTCGTAATCGGGGTCGAGACTCAAGGCTTTGTTGTAACACATTTCGGCCTTAGCCACATTGCCCGATAGTAAATAAGCATAACCCAAATTGTTGATAGCCGATACAAATTTAGAATCTTCTTTCAATATCGATTCGAAAATTAATAGGGCTTCGTTGGTATTGTTTTGTGCCATGAGTGTAACGCCAAGTTTGTTTTTAAACTCTGGATTGAAAGGAGCTAATTCATCTGCCTTCTTATAAAACACATAAGCATTGGTCAAATCGTTTTTACTGAAATAAGCTTCGCCAATGCGATACAAAGTCCAAGCATTATCATTGCTCCACGACTTTTTATTTAGAATAGAGTTCAACACCACATCTTTGCCAAGTTTATCCACGTATCCAATTATCTTGTCAAAGTCGGATTTGATGAAATACAAATGAATCAATGTTTCGAAATTCTCGAGCATGTCTTCAATGGTAGCATCGTTCAGGTAGTGCTTGGCTGAATCTAAATAAGCAGGATTGTTTTCGAACTTATCGAACTGTTGGATATAGGCTTGAGCTTTCACCCTGCCTTCGGGCTGTACTTCGTTCACGGCATACAATCCGATGAACGTTTTCAATTTATCATCCTTCTCTTTTGTTTTCTTTGGTTTGCGAATGTAATGGTCATGCACCGTTACGTGTGGAATATCGATGGAGCCCGACTTAGGCATATGACACGAAACACAGTTCATCTTATTTTTCTTGAGCACCTCTGCGTCCTCCCTACACATTCCATTCGATTTGGTTTCGGTATGACACTTATTGCAGGCATTGTTAAACACCTCATCACCTGTATTCCGAACACTCACATGTGGGTTGTGACAAGTAACACATGTCAATGCATCTTTATATGGTCGCAATGACTTAGAATCGGTTTCGGGTTTAAAACTTTTAATAAAACATTTGCTTTGTTTCAATCGGTCGGCATGCGAAGCCATGATGAATTTATCTTCTGCATCTTTGTATCGTGGCAAAAAAGTGGTCATGTAATCCGACAACTTCATACCCGGACGAAAATCGAAGAAGGATTTCCCTTCCTTCAATACGGTATTTCCTTGCAAGTGGCAACGTTGACAAACATCGAATTGCAAATCAATAGGCAATTTACCCGGATTCACAATGGAATAATCAATGTACTTAGAGGTATCTATTTTTTGTGCCGACATGCGTTGTTGCACATGAATACTTCCTGGGCCGTGACATCGTTCGCAACTTACACCTTCGGGTAATGTTTCAAATTTATTTTCAGAGCCTTGAACAAAACCGGGCAAGGTATTGTGACAGCTCATGCACTCTAAACCAATTTTGCGCGAGAAACGAGTATTAAAGCCATTCTCGAACCCTGGAGGAAAGTCCCACTCCCCTTTTTGAGTGTAGAACGTCATTGGCATTTGATGTAAATAGCCATTAGTATTCATGATGTGAGAATTGGTATGTTGTCCCGAACCTACTATGTAATCTACCTTTTCGACACGTTTATAAACCGTGTCTTTTCCTTCTAATCTAAATTCAAGGATTTTCAAACTATCGTTCTCCCAAAAAGGATGATAATAAAAGTTGAGGAATTTATCGTAGATGACCGTATGTTGGCTGTATTTAGCACTGCTTTTTTGCTTACTTGCATGTTCGAAACTCTTACCCATTCCTGTTTCGAGGAATGAATTGTAAATAGCTTGATGGCAGAGTTTGCATTGTCCCATACCTACGTATCGGGCAGTATCACTATGGTTGAGATAAGTGATTTGATTGGTTGGAAGATTGGTAGGTTGAGAATTGCGACAACTAACAATTGCAAAAACAGCAATTGAAATAAAAACAAGTACAGAGAATGTGCGAGTGGGGAATTTCACAAACGTTCAGTGGTTATTGATGTAGCGACACGTTTATCTAATTCTCTGCAATAATAACTCGTCATAAAACTTTCCTGCTTCGCGTATCCATTGTTTCTTGATTCCTGTGATTTGAAATCCATGTTTTTGAAATAACAAAACACTAGGTTCGTTGTCAATGGTGATGTTGCAATACAATTGATGTAAATTTAAAGTATCGTGACAATATTCTATCAACAACTCTAGGGCTTCGGAAGCATACCCTTTTCTTCTATCCGACTTGTCGGCTATCAATACGCCAATACCTGCACGTAAATGACTTGGTTCGAAATCGAACAAATCGATACAACCTACAGGTGTGTTCTCTTTATCGCAAATCATCAAACGAAGTTGTTTCACACTGTAAATATCTTGATGTGAGGTGGCGATGTATTGCTCCAATACAAATCTCGAAAAGGGAGCTTGCGTATTACTCACTCTCCAATTCTCGGTATCGTTTTCCCATTTGTATAAGTAGTCTATGTCTCCGGGTTCGAGGGCACGAAGGCTGATATTAGTTGATTGAAGTTTCATGATAAATGGATTTGGTTGGTGTGTTTCTTAACTTCGATTTTATTTTTGCTGTGAGATTATATTGAAATTTCTCCTTTAAATACAAATACGGCAGGCCCTTCAAGCCAAACATCGGTAAACGAATTGTCGGGGTGTTTAGTGAATTTCACTTTCAATTGTCCGCCAAGGGTTTTTATATCACATTCGGCAAGGGTGGTGGAAACGCTTCGAATGGCAGCAACTAATGCTGCCGCTGTAACACCTGTGCCACAGGAATAAGTCTCTGCTTCTACTCCTCTTTCGTAAGTACGAACAAATAATTCGTTGTACTTTTTTTCAATAAAGTTCACATTCACTCCTTCTGCACGAAAACGTTCACTATTGCGTATTTTTTTACCTTCTTCGAACACATTGTAATTTTCTACCTTATTCACAAACGCAACATAATGTGGCGAGCCCGTATTCAGAAAATATGAATTAGTTGAAGTTTCGATTGAAGGAACATCTTGCATCTTTAAGCTGATGAGGGAAGTGTTTAGCGTAGCTTGATGAGGCCCATCTATAGCATGGAAATTCGTGGACTTCTTTATTAATCCAAGCGACCGAGCAAACTCAACAATGCATCTGCCTCCATTGCCACACATACTACTTTCGTTTCCATCGGAATTGTAATACACCATTTCGAAATCAAAACCTTCTTTGTTTTGCAACAATATTAAACCATCAGCGCCTATACCAAATCTTCTATCGCAAAGTTTAGCAACAAGTGAATTCGCCTGACGGTTGAATTTCAATTCACGATTATCAATGATTATAAAATCATTTCCTGTGCCTTGATATTTGTAAAAGTTAATTTGCATAAAAAGATTAGAATGGTGGTTGAATTAACTAAACGGCTGTCTATCGCTTGTTTACTTCAGCTTGCTGATAATGTTCTCGTCAGTAACTCGTTCGTACGATTTGAAATCGCTTGCATATTCCAACTTATAAACCATTGCCATATTTTTCAAGTAGATATTATCCTCTAGTTTAAAAACCTTAATGTCATTTTCGGAAGGCATACCGTATAGAATCATCTTGTACTTACTCAATTTGTAGCCTTTGTAGTTGAGTGGTGATTGCCAAAATTCGATGTTGAACAATTGCTTGCCATTTACTTTATCATCTACCACACCGCTTACTCGTTGTAATAACGAATCTTTTGAATTAGTTGTTCTGCTTGCTGTAGGATTTAGATTAATTACTTCGAATGTTTTAGTGGCAACCAATTCATCTTTCCGAACTACTACCTCTTCGGAAGTGTTCATGGTCTTCTCATAAAGGGTATCACTTGTTAAGGAAGCATAAAGCGAATCTTCATTCACATCTAAATCGGTATTGAGTTTGTTGCTTCTTAAACTATCGTTCATGGAGGTAAGCTTCGAACCCGAATTGTTCTTTGAGGTTAACTTTTCATTCTCAGGTGCGGCCTCTTTTTTATCATCATTGGCATCTGCTGTTTTGTGTTCGGAAGTGAAGGTATGAATGAAGGTTTTGTAGAAGTTTAGTTCTTTAAAGTAGTCATCAAGTTTGAGGACAAAGAAACCACCGGCAACAATTAACCCGACCATAATCCCCAAAATAAATCCTTGCGTTTTATCTCTAAACTTCTTCATTCATTAAAGTATGTAACTCTCTTCTTTTCTAATTCGAGTGTAAAGTTAATCAACCTTTGCGTATGAAGGTCAATTAAAGTTTGAAAACTTTTTAACTAAAACCTTTGCAATGTGGAAAACTAAGGAATTAAGAACTCGAGAAACTATACGTTCTAGGATTTAAAGGTTGAAGGGAAAGCGCTTATTTATCTTGCCACTTGGCGCCACGCATGATGATGTACTTCAAAGATATTTCGGCTCCTCCATTCTTATGCGTTACTTGAGCATAGGTGGAGATATTGATATCGTAACAAAGCGCTATTTTAAAATTGCCAATGTCGTAAATCAATTGAGGAATGAAGGCATCACCAAAGCGGTAATGAGCACCAAGCGCGAGTCCCGATTCGGTAATAAATCCTGTTACCTTAGTTGAATTCTTCATGCGATAACGCAAGGCAACTCCTAAATCAAATTCATTGGATTTGCCCTGAATAAAGCAAGCAAAGGTGGGAGCTACTGAAAAGTGCGAACCAGTGACATCGAAGTCGCCATTAAAACTAACTACATACTTACTATACATTCGTTCGATGGCCGTAAAATATTTTTGTTCGGGTTTATTAATGTGATAGTAGGCGAAACCTATAGCAATTCTTCGTTGTTCGTTTCGGGCCATGGTATTCTTTCCACTGAAATACTCATAATAAATTCCGGCACTGATGTCGGGATACACGTAGGAAGTGAAAGCAAGAGGTTCGTTGGAATTAATGGTTTGATCAAAGCCTTTACCATCGTATTGAGTGGCCCATTGCAAGGCATTGTAATCGGCTTTAAACTGACCAGCTCCTGCTGAAAGCCCTAGCGACAAAACACTTAATCGAGTGACAGGTAATATACCAGCTATACAAAGATTTCCTGCTGTAAGTCCTATTTTGGCATCACCAGCTTTGTCATTAAAAAAATTGAGTCCCAAACCAAGATGAGCTCTGTTCTCCTTTTTCCCTTTTAATATAGGAAAATCAATTGAAGCGGCTTCGGTGTTGTAAGCATTGCCCATTGCCATCCATTGATTTTTGTAATTAGCAATGGCTCGTACATAACCATTGTAAACTCCTGTCGAACCTGGGTTGATGAGTTGAGGAGTATCGTCATATTGAGAGAAATGAATATCTTGAGCAAAGCCAGAAACGGCAGATAGCAAGGCAAAAACGATGAGTACTTGTAGTTTTTTTATCATATGCTCTTGTGCTTTCTATTATCTAACCAAAGTAATGTTTCCTTTTGCATCCACTTCATCGCCATTGGCCATTCTACCGGTGAGGTGATATGCAAAAACACCCGGATTTAAAGGTTTTCCGTTAAATGTTCCATCCCAACCAATGTTGCGGTCGGTGGTATGAAAGACGGTTTGCCCCCAACGATTGAAGACTTCGAAATCGATGTTTTGAATGCTTCCTAAAATAAATAAAACATCGTTTACATTATCGCCATTAGGCGAAAATGCAGTAGGAACCCCAGCAACGGAGCCTCCTATGGGTTCGGTTTCTTTTCTGAAAACAGCAATGATGTCGTCTCCTGTGGTAACCATAAAGCTAACCGAATCGCTAATGGATGAAGGCGAAAGCGAATGATGGTTGAGTTCCCAATGGTCGAAGATGTAAGGCGAAGTAGGTGTAGCTTTTAAGTTGGTTTGTATATTTCCATAATACGAACCCGACCAAATATAATTACTAGGTGTAATGGAATTGATGCGCACATTGCCTGCTCCGGCAGGTTGAACATCTACGGTGATATTAAATGGTCCGGTAAGGTCGTAACAACTGACCATTCCTTGTGTTATTTGAGTACACCTCTTGGTAATAAAACTTCTTAGGGTATCTACATTGTTGTGCCACTCCGACATGGAGCCTCCCCATTTGGTGATATGACGTGGCATTTCGGGTTCTATAACAGCTATCATGCTATCGAGTAGGCCGAGGGCATAATCGCAACCGAAGGTTGAATTCAGTAAATCGATGTAACGACTATGATAAAGTTGTTTGAAGGTAGGGTTATTGTTCAACGAATCGAGGATTAAGGTATGCCCTTGTCCACCTGGGTCGGGCAAAGCTTCGGGTGCACATGGGTCGGCCGAAGGCAATTGCGAAGGAATACCTGTGTAATTGATGTAATGACCAAAACAAGCATCGTTATCCCAAAGGGTATATCTCCATTTATGTTCGTTACCTGATTGTGCTAAGCCACGCCACCAAGCAGTATTCCAATTTAACCAGTCGGAAGTAACAGCCCAAGAGTTAATCAGGAAATAATCGATAAAGCTTTTTACATTCAACAAACTATCTACATGATTGTAATTGGCCGCCACTGCCATGTTGTTAGAAGCAATGTAATTCTTTAACGTATTCCAATCGGTTTGTGCTTGTGCACCTCCGTAAGCACTGATGGTACCTCCCCAAGTACGCAAATATTGCAAACTATCGGTGTTTCCTTGGTGATAATAGTAATCCATAAAATCATTGTCTTGCACTTTCTCACGAGTGTCGTACACACCCCAGTATTGACCATTGACATAAAGAATGCTTGGTGCCCAAGTGCGCTCATCGAGGTGAAGATTGCCTCGTTGTGATAAGGTATGAACGTACGAATCGCGGATATGTGCTCCTCCGGATGAGGCTGGATAATTGTCGTTAGCGGCTGCTTTAAAGATGATGTGGGTGAACGATGCTCGAGATTTATTAATAAAAAGTTTATTGTTGAGTGCATAATTATAACCCAACTCATCATCCGAAATAAAATCGATACCTCGCTGATCGTATGCCCACGAATCGTTTCCGTGCTTGTTACTCTCACCGTCCGACTCGGCTTTTAGTTGACGAGTTTCATCAAAATATTGTAAAGCCGTTTCGGGATTGCCTTGTACTCCGTTCATCAAAGTCATGATATCATCACCAAAAACAGAAACTACGGGAACTGTGTGAGTGACTCCTATAAAATAAGTATTGCTTCGGATAAAACTTGGTGGCACCAAAGGATTAGAACTAAAGGCTCGCGCACGAACAACAGTGGTGGTGGAAATAGGTATAGGTGTGGAGTAAACAGCCGAAGTGGTGGTGGGTGTGGTACCATCTAAGGTATAATAAATGGTAACTCCTAAGTCGGGAGAAAAGATGGATACGGTTTGTGCTGTGGCGTAAAAGCCGGGAGTTACTGTCATGGATGGACGAGTAGCATAATTGGATTTGGCACCGGTGTTGGCAGCTGCGGGTGTAGGTGTGGTGAACAAGGACCAAGAGGAGGCACCATCGGTAGTGCGACCACGCGAATGATCGGGCATTGTGGGTTTAAGCGTAAGCGAATCGAGGGTGGTGCCCGAAGGATTGGACAAAACGATGGCTTCGGGTTTGGTTTGTACTAAGCCGAAATCGGTGTGAATATCAGTGCCTACCACGGTATTAGCCCCTGATGCCCAAACCTTGAGATAGCCGTTGGCCGCAATGGTAATGCCCGTTGGGAAAGCCCATCGAGTGATATTGTTTATTTTATCGCTGAGGAAATAACCCGTAAGATTGACCGAGGCTGCACTTGTATTGTAGAGCTCTATCCAATCGGGGGTATTACTAAAATTGTCGGTTAAGGTTTTGTTCGAACAACAATATTCGTTTATCAGCACTTGGCTATACCCCCTATGATGATTGGCCAAGAGGAGAATAGTTAGAAAAAGTGCAACATGTAATTTTTGTTTCATGATAAAAACAACTTGGTTAAACTTTCGATAAAGTTACACTAAAATAATGGAGACTTCCAAATTTATTTTGAATTTAACATTTCAGGGAGATTTACCGCGAAGGCGGAAAGGCGCTTAATAAGGTAATAGCGAATAGGCAATAGTGAATAGGGCAAGGTAGAAAGAGCAATTTTGCAGTAGGCAATAAAAGAAATTTGCAATTTTTGCGGTTTTTTTTTACCTGCCTAAGTAGTTGTGTATGTCAATTTTTTTTATAATTTTGCTTCATCAAATGAATACCGAACTAAACATACACGGATTAAAGCCATTATCGGCTGAGGTTTTAAAAATCTTCGAAACCTTCTGGAGTACTCGTGCGGTGCGCGTTTCTAGATTCAGCAAAATTTCTTTCATCAATATATATTTAAGTCCTGCATTGTTCATCAGCAGGACTTTTTTGTTGCTAGCAATCGTTTTTGGAATAATTACTCCTATTATGATTGCAAAAGATAGTGAAAGTTCGAAACTATCATGCGAAAGTACGCAACTATCAGGTGAAAGTATCGCACTAACATGCGAAAGCATGGAACTAATACGTGAAAGTAAGGAACTAACATGTGTAAGTATGAAACTTTCATATAACAGTACGTTACTTACCTGCGAAAGCAAGAAACTTTCATGTGAAAGTATCGTACTTATTCGTAAAAACAAGTCCTTAATTCATATCCATTCGCCTCCCAATGCTATTTGTTTATAAGCTTATTTAACTATTAATTAAAATCAATAATAAAAACATAAACACAATGGCTCGAAAAACAATAAGAGTAAAAATTCCTGTAGGCGCTCCTGATAAGTTGAGCAAACTTGCTAATAATGTAAAAGCAAAAGATGACGACATGGCTGATACAAGTCCATTAAAAGACGAACCTTCGTTCGACCGTACTGACTTTGCCGCCAAACTTTCGGCAGGCGATACCAAACGGAAAGAAAGCGAAAAGCTTCGCGAACAGGCAGAAACTAAAATGGAACAAGCTCGTACAGCCTATGGTACAGGCAATGGACAAACAGCCGAAACACCCGGCACAGTGTATAACTACATAGTGGCAGCTAAAGACCGCTTGCTAAGCTATTACAAAACCAATCCCGAAATGCTTTCGGAATGGGGATTTGATGTAGTAGTTGGCGAGGCAAAAAGCCCAAAGAAAAAAACACCGTAATCCTTCCTTCCCTTCCCCTCTCCTATTGGAGAGGGGCCGAAGGGGAAGGTGAAGAAGGTGAGAGAGCATAAAGAGAATTCTTAATCAAGAATAAATAATTGTATAGTAGTAGTTGCTTGTTGACGAAAAACACAAAGGCAAGTAGCGGATAGAACAAATTAAGATTAGGAATTTTTACCGTATTTTTTTAAACGTTCAACGAAAACCTGATTCAGCAATTATTTTTATTTATAATTTAGCACTCACTCAGTTCCATTTGTGCCGAAGTGATTTAATTTTTTTAGGTTTGTTAGAGTTACAATCTGCCTAGGTTCACAAACGTAATTGTTTTAAAATTCAAGAAACGACTTGGTTGCGAAAGCTTCCAAGTTGTTTTTTTTGGTAGAAACCTATCTTTGTAAACTGATAGATTTCAGTAAAAGAATTGGTGAACTATATCTACCTTTGCGTCATTATGAAAAAAACAATTTTCTTCTTTGTCGCCATCACTATTTTTTCATGTAAAAGTAAACTAGAAAAAGTAAAGCCTAGTGTTGAATCCATCACCGAATCGATTTATGCCTCGGGACTAATAAAAAGTAAAAACCAATACCAAGCTTATGCCACAGTGAATGGTATTGTAGATAGCCTTTATGTATCGGAAGGTGATAAAGTGAAAAAGGGAGACATCATCCTTACCATATTTAATGAAGCCCAGAAACTGAATAAGGAAAATGCTGAATTGGCTGCCCACTTCTCCGACTTCAATACTAATCAAGGGAAATTGAATGAAGCAAAACTATTGGCCGAATTTTCGAAGAACAAATTAAAAAACGACTCTTCTTTATTTGCACGTCAAAAAAATCTTTGGCAACAACAAGTAGGTTCGAAAGTAGAATACGAACAACGCGAGCTAGCTTACGAAAACTCGAAAGCTGCTTTTGTTTCGGCTTGGCAGAAATACGATGATTTGAAACGCCAACTCGATTTCACTTCCTCACAATCGAAAAAGAATTTGATGATTTCGAACCGTCTTGAAAATGACTTTACATTGAGAAGCGAAATGGACGGAGTGGTGTACGACATTACCAAAGAAAAAGGAGAAATAGTTGGATTGCAAACACCATTAGCCATTGTAGGCGATGCTTCTAAATTCATTCTCGAAATGCAAGTGGATGAATACGATATTCTGAAAATAAAAAAAGGACAAAGTGTGTTGATAACCATGGATAGCTACAAAGGCAAGGTGTTTGACGCACAAGTAACAAAAATATATCCCATCATGAACGAACGAAGTAAAACATTTTTAGTGGAAGCAGAGTTTGTTCATCAGCCTGAGGTATTGTATCCTAACACTAGTTTCGAAGCTAACATTGTATTACAAACCAAAGATAAGGCTTTGCTTATTCCGCGCAACTTCTTACAAAACGATAGCATTGTGGTGAAAGCAAATGGAGATAAAGTAGTGGTAAAAACAGGTTTGAAGGATTATCAAAAAATTGAAATCTTGTCGGGTATCAATGCTGATGAAGAAATAGTAAAACCTAAAGAATGAACCTCAAACTAATAGCCAACGTTTCCATTTCGCTACTCCGAGCAAGATTGAAACAAACCATGGTTGCAGCCATCGGTGTTACTTTTAGTATCACCATGTTCATCACCTTGCTTAGTTTTATGTCGGGTCTAAATGATATGTTGGATGGGTTGATTGTTAATCGTACACCTCATGTGCGACTTTATAAAGAGATTAAGCCATCGAAAGTTCAGCCCATTGATAATTCGGAACACTATAGGAATCATTATAATTTTGTGAGTTCGGTAAAACCCAAAAACGAAAGACTTGATATTTACAACAACGGCACCATCATGAAAGTGCTGAACCAAGACCCTCGCGTATTGGGTGTAGCGCCTCGCATCACGGCACAAGTTTTTTACAATGTTGGTGCTATCGACTTAACAGGAGTAATAAATGGGGTGGATGTGGATGCAGAAGCTCGATTGTATTTCTTTAAAGATTATGTTACTTCAGGTAATTACATCGATTTGCGAAATATTCCAAACAGTATAGTATTGGGTAAAGGCGCAGCCGAAAAAATGCTTGCCAACATTGGAGATGTAATTCAAGTTACTACTTCAAAAGGCGAACGAATGCAGCTGAAGGTAGTCGGCTTCTTTCAATCAGGTATACAAGACATCGACAAGGTTCAAAGTTATACTTCCATTACCACTGCTCAGAAACTTCTTGGCGAACCGAAAAGTTATATCACCGATTTGCAAATAAAACTCAAGGACATTACCAAAGCACCAGCTGTGGCTAAAGAGTTTCAGCTATTATTCAATGTGGATGCTGTGGATATTCAAACGGCCAACTCTCAATTCGAAACAGGAAGTACAGTACGTACCATCATTTCGTATGCAGTAGGTGTAACGCTTTTGATAGTTGCAGGATTTGGGATTTACAATATTCTCAACATGATGATTTATGAAAAGATGGATTCCATTGCCATACTTAAAGCAACCGGATTTTCGGGCAAAGATGTCAATCGTATATTCATTCTCATTGCACTTAGCATTGGTGTTTTTGGTGGTTTACTCGGTCTTCTATGTGGATTTGGCTTAACTAGCTTAGTGCATCAAATACCTTTCAACACTGCAGCCTTGCCAACGGTACATACTTTTCCAGTTAATTACAATTCGAAATATTATTTGATTGGAATCATCTTTTCCATCATCACCACTTATTTTGCAGGATATTTTCCATCACGAAAAGCAAGTAAAATAGACCCTGTAATTATCATCCGAGGAAAATAAACATGAACACAAAAATACTTGAAGCTTCCTCTATTTCGAAATACTTTCACGACCCTGTAACCATACAGATATTGAAAGATATTAAACTTACTGTCGACCATGGCGAATTTGTTTCCATTATTGGGAAATCAGGCTGTGGGAAATCAACGCTACTTTATATTCTTTCTACGATGGATACTGACTACGAAGGAGATTTAATAATTGATGGAGTGAGTATGCGAAACAAGAAAGAAGCGGACTTGGCTTTGGTTAGAAACGAGAAGATAGGTTTTGTGTTCCAGTTTCACTACCTGCTCAATGAGTTCTCTGTGCTACGCAATGTGATGTTACCAGGATTGAAACTCGACAAATACAAAGAGAAAGAAGTAGAAGAACGTGCGTATCAAAAATTAAAAATTCTAGGTATTGAAAATGAAGCGCTGAAAAAACCAAATCAACTCTCAGGAGGACAGAAACAAAGAGTTGCCATTGCTCGCGCTTTAATTAACGATCCTTTAATTATCATGGGTGATGAACCTACAGGTAATCTTGATAAAAAAAATAGTGAAATTGTGTTTAATATCTTCCAAGAATTATCACAAGAATATAATCAAGCCCTACTCATTGTCACTCATGACAATGAATTTGCAGCTCGAACCAACCGAATTATTGAGATGGAAGACGGTAGGATTATAAAAATGTAAACCGCTTTTCTTCGCTCTATTTCCTTGCCATAATGTTTATAATTTCATACATAAACAAACATTATCACAAACTCGTTGTTAAAAAAAATTAGGAAAGAGGTGTATGACGTATTAATTTTATTCGCACTTTTAACCAAACAAATTTAAACTTAACTCAAATGAAACTAAAAAATTACCTAACCATCATTGTAGCTTTCGTAATGATATTTGCCACTACTTCAGCAAATGCAAGAGATTTCGAATTTTCACAGAAAAAATTAAAATTTGTAAATGCTGCCCCCCCTATGGGAGGTTTGTTAAAAGGCCCAATAAGTGGTGGCTTTTTTCTTTTACTCGGAGTTGGAACACCTTCTTATAAATACCTTGAATCGAATGACAACCCTTACTACAATGGAGTGACGAATTCAATGGGACTTCAATATAATTTGGAGCTTGGGAATCAATTTCTATTTTTAAAAATCCCTGATAAATTTGGTTTAGGAATTTCAGCAAGTTGGTTTAATTTCGGTTACTGTAATTACTTTCGCGAATACTATGATAGCTATTCAACTTTAACGAATACTTCGAATGTTAATAGTGGAATGAACAATTACACCTTCTACGATTTTGATTTTCGTTTTCTTAAGTTTGGGCCAACCGCTGCGTTTGCTATTAAGAAAATCGCCTTAGATGTAAGTGCTGGTGTTGTTCCTTTAACCTTTGTGGCCGGAGGTAGCAGCTACAATGTGTATACTCAATATGGAATTTTCTCAAACTACACTGTTAGTTTGAAAGGACGATTTAAAATCCTTACAGCAGGTGTAGATGTGATGTTTGGCACCAATCATTACGCGGATGATGTGTATGATGGCACAAAAACCATCTCTCGTTTCGACCCACGTTTTGTGGTAGGGTTTAGATTCTAATTCTCTTTTTTCTGGCAGTGCACAGCTCAACACTAATTGGGTGCCTGCCAGAAAATGTTTGAATTGTTAGTTCGGTAGGTAACAAGTATTGTTTTGTGATTATCATACGATACTTCCGTTTTTTCAAGCGATTTATTAAAATAAGCTAAAGGGATTAATTCGAGATAACTTATAGTTTTCCCTGCTTCTCTTGTTTCGGTATCAAACTCACTACTCAAAGGGCATTCGAGTAAGTATAAATTTTTTGCCATGTAGTTGTAAATATAATCTTCTTTGGATTGTGCCACTTTTCTATTCCAATTCGCTTCAGGGTTTAAAATTAAAGGCAAATCATTTATCATTCGTTCTCGAACTTCTTCAACACTTAATAGTTCTCCTTTTTCATTCATCACGTAGGAATCGGTTGTTGGGTCAATCCACAACCATTTCTTAAGTTGATTACAATATACCATGTCGATTACATGACAATCATTATCTATTCCAAGGCTATCTTTCGGCATACAAGTCAGAAAACGAGATTTGATGCCTAGTGACAAGTAACATTCATTAAGTACAGTAGCCAATCCCCTGCAATTTAATCCTCGCTTATCTTTTTTACAAACCGTGATCATATTCATGGCGTTCTTTATTGCTGGATTATCATGCGTTCCATCATGAGGAATAAGATTATGAATCCAATGCAGCAAATTGAGAATTTTATTGACCTCACCTGCTTGCCCAGCAATAGAATCTAAATTAAATGTTTTGCGTAATGCCACCAAATTCGGATTATCAGCCGATTGATAGGTGAACGATGGAAGAATAGGATTTTCGTTGGCATTGTAGGCTCCTGCACGTTTAATGATTGACAAATAGTCGTAAGTATCTTTAAGCGAACGAAGAATAGATTGATAGTCGACTTCATTTCTGATGTTCTCTAGGTCGGCATCAGTATTCATATGCTTGTAATCGACAAAACCTGCCTTCACCGACTTCTGGAGAAATTCAATTGATTTACCTTTATCGTTTAGTAATGCGTAAGCACAAGATAGGTTGTAAAATGAGTTAAAATAATACCCAATATAATATTGTTTGTCCTCTTTCGAAAGGGCATTGTACTTTACTAAAAAAGGAGTTAATAATTTAATGTAGGCAGAGGTATCTTTTTGTTCGTAAGCTTTCACCATTAAACTATCCTGTACTTTTGCAAACTTTTCGAACTCAGGATTGGCTTTCTGCTGAGCCTTAGCGAAAGAAAAACAAAAGACGAAGAAAAGTAATAGGTATACCTTGAACTTCATACGTGAATTATAACTGTTGTATTTGGAAAAACTATTTGTTTTTGTAGTCCTCACGGATTGGATAAAAGACATCAGTCAATTCGCAATCGGTTAATGCTTTTGCAAGGTGACGAACATTGGAAGGAATGATTACAACTTTTCCAGGTGTAAGCACTTCTGATTTTCCATCAATAGTAAGTTCTAATTCGCCCTTGGTTACGGTGGTTACTTGTTCGTTAACATGGCTGTGATCGGGCAACACTCCATTTTTTTTAATGGTCCAAAAAGCAAGTGATACATTCTCGGAATGAATGAATCTCACCACACAATCTTTAAAAGGTTCTAATGACTTTACATTATTAATTTCTACTACTTCCATACTAATCATTATTTGGTTAACAAAATATTAAGCCAACTGCGGCCTACCTTAATTTCTTGAAAAAAGTTTTCAAATATAGTGTTAAATAGCATTAAAGAATACACTAAAATGCAACCAACACGTTTTTAGATAGCCAAAAATAAATATCTTTGCACGAATTTTATTTTAACCAATAAATTCAAATCCTCACATCATGGCATTAGATTCCACAAAATTTGTAGGCGAAGGTTTAACATATGATGACGTACTTTTAGTACCTGCTTATTCCGAAGTATTACCTCGCGAAGTTGATATCTCTTCTTATTTCTCAAAAAAAATAAAGTTAAACACTCCTGTGGTTTCGGCTGCTATGGATACGGTTACTGAATATCAATTAGCGGTTGCTATTGCACAGGAAGGAGGAATTGGGGTATTGCATAAAAACATGACCATAGCCGAACAAGCTGAACATGTAACGAAAGTAAAACGTTCGGAAAGTGGTATGATTATTAATCCTGTGATTTTAACTGAAACTGCTTTAGTGAAAGATGCTGTTGATTTAATCAATGAATTTAAAATTGGAGGCATTCCTATTGTTAATTCAGAGAAACAACTTTTAGGAATTGTGACTAACCGCGACTTGCGTTTCGAGAAAAACATGAAGCGCCCTATCAGTGAGGTTATGACCTCCAAAGACCTGATTGTTGCAAAAGAAGGAACGGATTTAAAAAAGGCAGAACAAATTCTTCAGCATCATAAAATTGAAAAACTACCAGTAGTTGATAAGAAAAACAGACTTGTGGGTTTAATCACTTATCGCGACATCATAAAGGTGAAGGTACACCCGAATGCGAATAAAGACGCATTGGGAAGATTAAGAGTGGCTGCGGCTGTTGGCGTTACTGCCGACATGATGGAAAGAATAGATGCATTAGTAAAAGCTGGTGTAGATGCAGTAATAATTGATACGGCTCATGGTCATTCCAAAGGAGTGATTGATTCGTTGAAGCGAGTAAAAAAGTCATATCCAAAACTTGAAGTGGTAGTTGGCAATATTGCTACTGCCGAAGCAGCCATTGCTTTGGTGAAAGCAGGCGCTGATGCTGTGAAGGTTGGGATTGGCCCTGGTTCCATTTGTACCACTCGTGTGATTGCTGGTGTGGGTGTTCCCCAATTTACTGCAGTGGTTGAAGTGGCAAAGGCATTAAAAGGAACAGGAGTACCAATGATAGCTGATGGTGGTATTCGTTTTACTGGAGATATTGTTAAAGCGCTAGCAGCAGGTGCTAATTCAGTAATGATGGGTTCGATGTTTGCAGGAGTGGAAGAATCGCCAGGAGAAATCATTATTTTCGAAGGACGTAAATTCAAATCTTATAGAGGCATGGGTTCGATTGAAGCCATGCAGAAAGGAAGTAAAGACCGTTATTTTCAGGATGCGGAAGATGACATTAAAAAACTTGTTCCCGAAGGAATCTCTGGTCGTGTGCCTGTAAAAGGTAGCGTTGCGGAAGTGGTGTATCAATTTATTGGTGGACTGAGAGCAGGAATGGGTTACTGTGGTGCAAAAAACATCGACTCGTTACAAAAAGCAAAGTTTATACGCATTACCAATTCTGGAATTCGCGAAAGTCACCCTCATGGTGTTTCTATTACGCGCGAAGCTCCTAATTACAGTCGATAGATTTTAATGCTGCTGGTTGGCATGTTTTATTTTTATCATAAAAAAACCAACGGCTACTACCGTGCCTAGTAGAATGAGCCAAGTGAATAGTGTATCGAATCCGTAATAAGACGCGATACCCATCCCTACAATTGGTGCCAATATATTCGAAATTCCATAGGCTATTGAATACAATGCAGCGTATTGCCCTTGGCGTTCCTTTACAGGTTTCGAAAGTGCGTAATTCATCATAAATGGCATCGCAAATATTTCGGAAAAGGTAAGCGTGAATGTATAGATGATGGCAAACAACAACATTCCATTCCCAATCTTTAACACTAAAAACGAAATTGGGAGAAAGATAGCACCGCGAATAATGTATTTAAACAACTCCTTTGAGTTTTCGAGGTAAGCTACCATTGGCATTTCAATCAATACCACCAAAAGCCCATTCAAGGCAAGTAGCAGCCCTATGGTGTCTTCACTAAAATGACATTCCTTATTGAAGTAAAGCGGTACAGTGGCAAACAGTTGAAAGAAACAAATACCAAACAAGGCTACAAAGAAAATAAACAGCAAGTAACTATAATCTTTATAGGCACTTGTTTTATTATCGCTGAGCACAGCCTTACTTTGAACGGTAGCAACTGTTGGGTTTCGTGGTAAGTAAAAATACAAGAGTGCGGCTGCTGCAAAACTAGTAAGTGAATCAATGATGTACAACAAATGATAGCCTAAATGAATGGCTACAAATCCTCCGATTGCTGGTCCTACTGAAAAGCCTAAATTAACAGCTAATCGTATTAAAGAAACAGACCTGGTTCGGTTTTCGATAGTGCTATAACTTGCAATGGCGGCCGAATTGGCTGGGCGAAACAAATCGGAAGTGAATGCGTACAGAAAAATAACAAGCGACACAAACCACTGTTCGCTGGCAAAAAGCATTAAAATCAAAATACTACCACTACTGATTAGTGAATAAAACATAATGGAAAAATGATCTCTCCTATCGGTTAGCCAACCTCCTGCATAACTACCAAGTATACTTCCAACTCCATAAAAACTCATAATCACTCCTGCTTGCGCTATACTGAAATGAAGATTTTTGGTAAGATAAAGGGATGTAAAAATCAAAACCATGGCTCCACTTCGGTTGATAAGCATGGCTAATGCTAGTATCCAAGTATTACGATTGAGATTACTGAATGATTTTCGATATAAACCGATGATAGAAAACATGATTGAACAAATATATTAAAATATCTATTGCGTCCTTTTTATCTATAGTTGATAGTACCAACAAAGTGTAGGCTGAGACCAAAACACTTCTCTTACTCCTCAAATTATAATTGAAATCAACTTCTAATTTTGCTTTATATTTGCATGCTTCTGCGTTTACCAAAGAAGAAAACAATATGCAAGAAGCTGAACTAAACACAATACAGAAAAACATGGAAGAGAATAGAAATGTGTTATTCGAGAAAACCTTGTCGTTTAGATGGACCGATTTAGATCCTAATTTCCATCTGCGACACAGTGTGTACTACGATTTTGGAACCCAACAGCGAATAGAAATATTAGAGCAACTTGGCCTCACGCTAAAATTAATGCAAGAACAAAATTTCGGACCGGTCATCTTCAGAGAGGAATGTGTATTCAAACGCGAAATACGATTTGCCGACACCATTCGTATTCGTGCCAAGATAACCAAGATGAAACCCGATGCTTCGAGATGGACATTTCAACATGAATTTTTGAATGCTGACAATAAAATATGCGCCATACTAACCTTAGAGGGAGCGTGGTTCGATACCAAGTTGCGCAAAATAGCGGTGCCTACTCCTTCTATTGCTGTTGATATTTTAAAACACTTCCCAAAATCTGACGACTTTTCGCCATTCTAATCTTTCACATTTTCTGCTTACGCTGAACTCAACCAAAACCATGATGCACCCAAAAAAGCTTTCTCTCTTATTCTTGTTTTTTGTATTTTGTTTTGCAGGTATTTCGCAAACCGATAACAAGGAAAAAACGATTCTGCTTCTCTCGAAAAAAAAATTTGATTGGATGATTCAAAATAAAATGGACTCGTTGAGTTTAATGCTCGACAATCAGGTAAAATATATTCATTCGAATGGTTGGACTCAAACCAAAGACGAAATCATTAATGATTTTAAAAGTGGAAAACTAATGCTTTCGGAAGTAGATATTCACGAGAGTTCTGCTCGAATAATTGACCATACGGCCATAGTGAATGGCAAAGGAAAGTTTACAGGAAGCATGAATACAACCGCCTTTTCTCTCGAATTGTATTACACCGAAGTGTACGTGCAAGAGCACGATAAATGGATGTTGGTTACCCGCCATGCCTCTAAATTACAATAACATTGAAACTTGTGGCAAAGGCAATTTTGCAATTAAGCAGTTGGCAATTGGAAAGGCAATAGCGAATAGCGATTAGTGAATAGGCCAAGGTACACCAAGCATTCGTGCTATTCGTATTTCGTAAAGTCAAAAAGCACACGCTCTTGCCTATTCGCTAATCGCTACCTGTCCCGACCCTTCGAGATTTCCTAACTTAAATATTCTTACCTATAAGGCGCTTCATCCAAACCTACCTCGTTCTGCTTCATTTTTAGTGCGTTTAAAACACTTAACTTATTGATTTAAACCCTTATTTCTTCTCGAAAAACACTTATTGGTGCAATGTAAACACTCATTGCAGCAATGTAAACACTTATTGCAGCAATGTAAACACTCATTGCACCAATGTAATCAATCATTGCAGTAATGTAAACACTCATTGCATCAATGTAACCACTCATTGCAGCAATGTAAGCACTCATTGAACCAATGTAAACAATCATTGCAGCAATGTAAGCACTCATTGAACCAATGTAAACAATCATTGCACCAATGTAAACACTCATTGCACCAATGTAAACACTCATCGCAGCAATGTAAACACTTCCTGCACCAATATGCGTTTTTCTCCATCTCATTTACCCTAACATTGCCTAACTATGTGGTTAAAAAGCATAGACATACACTCGAATTTATCCTAGAAGATGAAAAATACCAACAAGGGAAAAGTGAGAGAAAAAGGGCTGTTTTGGGGAGGAATTGCTTTTTTGTCTTCGGCAATTGCTTTTTTCATTTCGGCAATTGCTTTTTTGTTTTCGGCAATTCCTTTTTCGATTTCCTTAATTGCTTTTTTTATTTTCTTAATTGCTTTTTCGTCTTCGGCAATTGCTTTTTTGCTTTCCTTAATTACTTTTTTCATTTTCTTAATTGCTTTATTGTCTTCGGCAATTGCTTTTTTGCTTTCGGCAATTCCTTTTCAAATTCGGGCATTTACTCCCGTAATTTTTTGCTTTTGTTCAGGGTAAGTTGAATGAAGTAGAACTATTAAGGAGTTTGGTATAGCGTCCCACCATTCTTAAAACCATACTTATATATAAGGTGTGTTTTGGGGGGGGG
>CAIWDF010000133.1 GCA_903911435.1 uncultured Bacteroidota bacterium | reverse complement strand
TTGTTTTTAGGATTAAAAAGTAAAGATATGAATCAGATAATTTTCATGCGGTATGTGTGTTAATTTTTTTTCATACTACTTTATGAAATAAAAAAAAGGGGGGGCGACCTGCCAGTATGAAGTTTCAAGCATTTAATTACGCTTGTCGCGGGGCGAAAGAGACGAGCTTTTAATCCCCCCTTTTTTTTACTTCATAAATCTTTCAAACGTTAGCCGTCATTGTGAGAACGCGCGTAACGAACTTTATCGCAACGAAAAAACTATGGGAGTAAGACACGGATTTACTTGTACGAATTGTGAATATACCTGCGAAGTTTCAGGCGGGAAAGACAGAGGAATGCGAAGTCGTACAGACACTTTTGTTTGTAAAGATTGTAAGATAGTCCAAGACATTGCAATAAATAAAGAAGGTGCAGACGACAAAACAATAAATGAACTTTGTTGTGAAAAATGTAAAGGAAATAATTTAGAACTATGGGGCGAAAATATTGGAAGATTAAGTAAACCTTGTCCGAAATGTAATGCAACAATGAAAATGACACGACCAATGAATGTTATGTGGGATTAAGATAAAGAGAGAATATAAAAAATTATAATGCTTACAACCAGCGAAGAATATGGGAATATTTAAGGATATGTTTAAAGACCTTTCCGAAATGGGTTCGCCCATTGCAAAATTAAGAATTAGGTTAGCAGACCTATCGAAACTTCTTACTGAATACTCCTTTAATAAGAGTAATTTTTCCCTTGAACTGACAGAGCAAAAAATTAAAGTTACTTTTAATGAAGTTCTTGAAATTGCTGATAAGTGCGAGGAATCAGACAAGGTGAGACTTTACTTTTTAAAAGAAGTAATAGAAGTAAAAGTTCCCATTGTAATAAAAGCCGCAGAATATTGGGTTGACAATGTTTTGAAGCAACAAAAACATTTCACAAATACACTTGCAGTTCAACTCATAGATAAGGCGGAAAAGGACTTAATAAAGCAAAAAACGAATCCAGTTTTTAATTCAAAACAGTTTATTAATTCCCCTTTTGCACCTCACTTTAGTAATTTCATAGAGGTGTGTATGAATCAAAGAGGATTTTCTTTCTACGATGCAGATATTAAACACATCGAATTTAAATGCGATTTGGGATTTGTATACAACGCTATTCTAGAACAAAAATTACATCAGGGTTATATTTATATTTCAATACATAATGTGGGGGATGAAGAATATCAGTTTCATTCAAACAAATTTATAGGTAATACATTAATTAAAATGGGAGGAGCATATCACGCTTTGCCAAACCAATCCATTGCTTATTATGTGGAATTATTGGATGAAGGTTTAAATGAATGGGGGATAAATTAGATTCTTAATAATCGGGAAGTTGCTTTTATAAGTACCCGAAATAAAAAAGTCTATATGCGGCTTCATCTTTTTATTCTTTTACGTTTTAGGGTTAGGGGACTAATAAATATTGATATATCTTTGACCCCGTAAAACAATTAAATGAAAAGAAAAATGAAATTATTTTTGTGGAGAGGAATTATAAATGGTTCCGAAACAGCAATCTTTGCGCTATCTGCCGAATTGGAAGGAGCTAAAGAAATTGCGATTAAAAAAGCACCAGGTAGTGTGCAAGTAGATGTTTCTAATATTGTAAATAGAACTAATCCTGTAACATTTACAGGCGAAACATCTTTTATTGCTGACTTGGGTTTACTACTAGTTTAGTGCTAACAGACAACTGTGGCGAAAAAAAACAACGAACGGCTAACATAAGTAGCCGTTGCACAACCCTCTTTTTAAAACAAAAATAAAGCAGAAACCAGAAAAATCGACCTCAATAGATGCGTTTTAAGAGAGGATGGGATTTTTGGGATGGAATGTAGTCTGCTAAATTGCCATCGCTATAAAGCGAAAAAATAAGTTTGATGGAATTTGTTGAGTCCTTTTTGTAGGATGGGTAGTTGGGCTACCTGTACATTTACTTTTTTCAT
>CAIWDF010000132.1 GCA_903911435.1 uncultured Bacteroidota bacterium | reverse complement strand
TATTCAGTGTTTTTAAGAGTGTTGTACAATGCAACTTTTGTTAATATTGAACATTCTGAATTTGCAGCTGAAATGTTGGCTCAATGTGATTTTAAGGAGGGAATGGAGAAGGGCTTGCCCATGAATACAAAAATAGCACATAAGTTTGGAGAAATGGGAGACGCCACTACCCGTCAACTTCATGAATCGGGAATTATTTACAATAAAAATGCACCGTTTTTGTTAACAGTGATGACTAAGGGATATGATATTACGAAACTTCCTGAGGTCATTAGTGCAATAACAAAACTAACTTATGATGATGTGAGCACTAATCCTGAGTTTACTGAAAATTCAAATGGAGGGCCAAGCAGATCAGGTAGTAGTCAAGCTCACACCAAATAAGAAGATTCCCATTTATCTTTTCAAAAAATCATGTAGTTGAGTTTACCTAAAGTGAACGTCAGATATGGCAAATTCTTTTAGATTGATTGGATCAATTCGGTCGACTAATCCAAATCCTCGTTTGTAATAGTATTTAAAAATAACTGTGTTTCCTCTGAAAACAGAAATTTCTAATAAGTTAGTATACCAACAATGATCTGTATGTAGGTCGGCAGATAAATTAGTCACCTTTTTTGTGAGTGAACCCGGAATCGACCAATATTGTCCAATAGTTGGTGATGCAGGAACTTCTAAATAATCTTGTGATGTACCAACGTTATAATTCAGTATATCGAAGGTTGTAGTGTCTTGTCTCAAATAGGTAACAGTGGTATCGAGTAGGCTAGTGGTATCAACCAACATCGCATATTTATAAGAACCAAATGTTGCAGAATCTACACTGATGATAAAAGGCACGGAAGATTGTGTAACTCCTGCTAGTTTATAGTTGTAAGTCCATCGTGTAAAAGAATCGATTGGGTAAAATGTCGATTTTAAGTTTCCGTCACATATTGTGTTGTCAGGAACAACAGTTGGTACAATTGGTTGGGGATCTGAAGTGGCATCTTTTTTACAACCATAATAAACAGTTGAAAATACAATGGTGAAGAGAATAGCTATTGCTTTGAATGATTTCATTTTTCAAATGGATTTGAATTCGTATTCTAATTTGACATACAAATGTAGTTAATAATTTTTAATGAAAAGCTAAATTCTATCAAGTCCAAATCTTTGTTCCCTCTGTACAATTCTTACAAATTTCAATTTCAGAACGCGAACGGAGTACTTTTGACCTGAAATTATTATATTCAGATGAATGCCAAAGGTCAACAAATGAGGATTTTTTTAAATCACCCAACTGATTCTTAGCATCTTTATCGAAACAACATGGCACCACTAATCCATCCCACGTAATCACAGTTGAATGCCACAAACGCCAACAATGATTGAGTAGCTCGTTTTTTAGTTGATAAGTACCATCGTCTTGAAGTGTATATCTCGAATATTTTTCGATACTTGGTATCAATCGATTTCCATTTACAAAATCATACATCTGTGCAGTTTTAAATTTTATTTCATCTACACCTATATTTTTTGCAAGAGTTTCAGCATCCTTTATTTGGTGCTCATTGGGTTTTACAACTAAAAATTGAAAAATAACATGTGGTGTTTTCGATTTCAATTTCTTTTTCCAATACACAATGTTCTTTGCTCCTTCAATCACCTTCTTTAGGTCTCCTCCTACTCGATATTGCTCATATGTTTCTTGAGTGGTACCATCAATTGAAATTATCAAGCGGTCTAATCCACTTTCCACCGTTTTACGCGCAATTTCTTCACTCAAATAATGAGCATTTGTTGAAGTGGCTGTGTAAATATTTTTCTTCTTAGCAAAGTTCACCATTTCTAGAAATGCTGGGTTTAAATATGGCTCACCTTGAAAATAAAAAATTAAATAAGATACATCTTTGTATACTTCATTCAATGTTTTAATAAAGAAATCATTTTGAAGCATTCCGGTAGGACGCGTAAACTCTCGCTTTCCACTTGGGCATTCCGGGCAACGAAGATTACATGATGTAGTTGGCTCGAACGTAATGCTAATTGGTATTCCCCATTGAATCGGTTTTTTTAACCATTTTGACAAATAAAAACTAACCACAACTTTCAGGGCATTCCAACCTCGTCTAAACGTTAGTTTAGTCAAGAAGTTAAAACCATCTTTTAATCTTGGGGTCAATTGTTTATTCTTTAATGTGCCAAAATTAAAACGCCTGCAACAATATTGTTACAGGCGTTCTAATTCTATGTATCAATTGTTAACGAACTATCTCGAACTTGCCGTTCTTTATTATTTCCTTTTTCTCATTCAGTACCGAGTACAAATATATTCCTTGTTTCAGATTTTCAGTGTCAACTCGCAATGAATTATTTTGCATAGCATACGTTCCAAGTGTTCTACCCGTAATATCCATTATTTGCACAAAGCCTGATTTCAATGAAGTGGTGAAGTTAATTTCATTTACTGCAGGATTAGGATAAAGTGAAACTGAATTATCTATTCCATTCTCATTGATTCCTGCAAAACAATCCCAGCAAAATTGATCAACATAATACACACTACCATACTTTGCACCAGGCGCCTTATAGATACTTGAGGATACAAAAATTTGTTGAGAATCCGGAACAATAGTAAGGGAGTTATAGGTCATGGTAATACAATGAGAAGCCCATGATGAAGGAACTCCATCCTCAGTATGTTTTCCACTAGCAATGGTGTCTCTTTTGTGTAGTAACGGATTCCATTTTGTTAAGTATGCAAGCACATAAGCCGTATCTCCTACAATGGATGAATCTTTGGACAAAAAAGAGAGCCACTGTGGGCGGTTTACATTAAGTGGTTGACCGAATGTTAATGGAGGCGTTAATAAAAAGTTAATTGAACCTAAGCACAATAAACCCACTGTATCAAAATTTTGCCCTTGACGAAAAGGATTAGGAACCTGAACCAATGATGCTGTCTTTCTGGTTACCACTCTTGCTGAAGTGGTTCCAAAACCAGGATTAACTGTTACTTTACTCACCGTTTGTAACATTCCAAGAGCTGAAGCGGTATTAAAACTTGTCCATCCTGCTGGGTCTTCTAATGCGCCTACTGATGTTGAATTAGGAACCCATGTCGAATCAAAACTCAAATCAACTTGAGCTTTGGCTCCAACGAAAAGTAGGATGGAGGCTGATAATGCAAATAGTAGTTTTTTCATTTTTATTGATTTTTAGATTTATTTATTGATTGAAAACTTTCCTCTTTTTAAAATAGATTCATCTTTTCCTAGTACTTCATAAATATACATTCCACTATCATACCCTGAAGTGTTTATTGTCGTCTTTGTTGAATTTATTGTATAGGAATCTATTTTTCTACCTGTAATATCAAACACTTGAATATTTCTTTGATTCATCACATCCGAAACAAAATTAATTTCGTTTTGTGCAGGGTTAGGGAAAACAGATTCATTATCTGTGCTCAATTCCGAAATGCCTAAAAGCGGCATGGTCATTAACCATTGAACTCGTTTTACGGCCCCCGATGAATCCATTGTAGCTGTAACCAATGGATAACCTACACCATTAGTCCAATAAGTATAAGATGTGGTAGAGTCTTTGGTTGAGAAGGCACTTGTCCATCCCAAAAATGTATATGCTGAGCCAGTATCACTTGTGATTTTTGTTTCTTTGCTTCTAATCACAGGAAAGGTTCCCATTGGTGTTGTTAAACTTCCCCAAGCGTCTACTAATACTGTTTTGTGAGTTACTGAATGATCTTTTATTGAATCTACCATGATTGGGAGACCTTGGTAAGTAACACTATGTCCAAAGTAAGATTTTGCAAAAGAAGAATAATCACAAGTAAATGCGGAATTGAAAGTGAAAGGGAAATTAGCCACTACCTCATTAGGTGTATTTACCTGATTCATTGTTGTTGGATATCCAAGTAAATTTATTATTCCACCTTGTCCTAAAAATTCAAACGAAGTTGAGGTGTTTTTTGCAAAAGCAAATTGATTTCTCCAACCTTGTTTAATTACTAAGTTCGAAGTAGGATAACTTGGATTTGGAGCCCATGCATATGACATGCAGGTCAATGTATCTTTAATTCCTTGGGCCAAAGCAGTCATGTCCCAAGTTTGGTTTGCACCTGCAGCGCCCATTGAAACAGTGGGTAAGGTGTCGGTGCCAGTAATGATAAGATGTGTTGGGTTTGCAATGTCGTTTGTTGTGATGGAGATTTGAGCCTCGGCACTAACAACTAGTGCAAAAAGCGAACATAGTGTAATGATTATTTTTTTCATAATAAGATTGTTTTTAGATTATTTGAGATAACAAATGTAGTAAATTGTTTTGAAATTTAATATCCAAATATCGCTTATTCAACTATTAATTTTTTAGTAATTCTTTCGATACCAATATCCACGGTAACAAAATAGATTCCATTACTTAATTCTGTCCTATCTAATGTAATAAGGGTTTCTCTTGTGGAGAGCCATTTCACCATTTGTCCAATCTCATTGTAAATACTCACTTTTGCATTCTCCATAATTGGTTCACCCAAATCAATGGTGAAATTACTTGAAGTAGGATTTGGGAAAATAGATACATGATGTTCGTTAACACCTATTTCATTTATGCCTGCTGTGCAATTCATCGGGTAGCTATACGAACAGGTTTGATTAGTCATATTGTTGGTATAATACACTGTGCAAGTGAATGGGCTTGGTAAACTATCCAAATTGGTAGGTATGTTATGTATTACAGTATCCATACCTGCTTGTCCGAACAAGAAAAAGTAGTTATCAATATTACCAATGGTATCTCCTGTATTGCTTACCACCACCACCGAAGGATAATCAATAAAAGTAGTGTCGCCATTGTAAACTGTTACATTAAGTTCATTACTACCTATAGTATCTATACCAATGTTTAGTATGCATAGATTACCACAGTTTATCGTTTGAGATTGAACAGTACCTATTAATAATGTGATGAAGGAAAATAAAATCGTAATTTTTTTCATTTCGAAAATTGAGTATAAAAATTTTGGTTAAAGGTAATAATATTACTTGTTCGAGTTCTATCTATTAATTCGTAATTTCGTACAAATTTAATTAAGCATTTATGATTTACGACAAACATATATTTATTTGTACTAACGAAAGAGCCCAAGGCGCTGCGCGGAAAAGTTGTGGCGAAACTCACGGATTGGAACTTGTTGATGCGTTTAGAAAGAAATTAAAAGAACGAAATCTACCAATTAAAATACGTGCACAGAAATCGGGTTGCCTTGATATTTGCGATTTCGGACCAACCTTGGTGATTTATCCGGATGCTGTTTTTTATGTAGGGGTTCAACTTGATGATGTGGATGAAATTATCGAGCAACACCTCATGAACAATAAAATTGTAGAACGACTGAAACTTGAAAATGTGCGAGCTCAAAAAAAATAGTTAATAAAACTTATAAATGAACTTTTCCGACTTATCGCCTTATATCAATAAACTAGACTTGATAAAAGAAACAGCCAATCAAATTATCAAAGATTTTGAGATGTTCGATTTGGAAATTAAGTTTTCGGGCAATGCCTACAATGCCTATCAAGAATTGTTCGAACAAATAGAACCTCATATCAATAAACTCATCCATACCAATCAATCGAAATTTATGAGTGTGCTCTATCGGATAGATGTGAGCGAGTTGCAGATAAAAAAAGCTGTGAACGAAAACACCTCCGAACCGTTTTCCGACATCATCACCGATTTGATAATAAAACGCGAACTCCAAAAGGTTGTGATTCGAAATCATTACAAATTATCTTAATTTTATTTTTATTGGGAAGGAGGAAAACATGATTTTCATGAACGAAATCATGTTAAGCTCAAAGATAATCATGATAATCTAGAGGGAAATCATGATAAGCTCGAATATAATCATGATAATCTCTTGTGAAATCATGATAATCTCTCCTGAAATCATGATAAGTTCGCAGATTATCATGAAAATCTCTCACGAAATCATGATAAGTTCGCAGATTATCATGAAAATCTCTCACGAAATCATGATAAGTTCGCGGATTATCATGAAAATCTCTCCTGAAATCATGATTATGCCGAACGATAACATGTTAAACCTTAAAGTCGAAATCAAATAATCTGCTGTTATAAAACAAATGGTATTCCATTGAATAAATAAATCACCAATAAATCTAAAAATCGAATTAGAGGTTATTCGTTAAATTTCAAACATCGAGTATGAGGTTATTCAAAATATGATGTAAATCATAAAACCGATTTTAAAAAAAAACCACAATTTTTTATTACTTTCGTTCAATCAAATTTTCTTGGTATGGATATTTTTCGATTCAATCGTTTTACCAAACAATTTCATTTAGCCATTCTTCTTGCACTGATGGTTGTTCTTAACCATTTGTCGTCACCATTACATTCTCAAACACTTCCCGAAAATATTGATTTCAAGGTTCACTGCTTAAAAGGGAAAACTAATTTGAATGGAGCCATTGTTACAGTTTTCAAAAATACATATACCAAATTTGATGAAAAAACAACAGGGCTCACAGGCCGAGTTTCTTTCAATTTACCCTTCGGATACGATTATAAAGTCATATTTAAATATCCAGGTTGTGTAGAAATGTATCTCGAAGTGAAAGGCTCCACCATACCTCGCGACCGCACTGACGCTTATCCTTCTTACCAAGCCGAAGCACAATTTTTCGAAACAGCGGATGTAAGTGTTAATGCTGATTTATTCTTACGGAGCCCATTCACAAAGGTTATTTGGGATGGACGAAAAACAATGGTTGACGACAAACCATATCTCGACCAATTCACTAAGAAAATGTTTCTCACCGAAGAAGAACAAAAACAAATTGTTCAAGCCAAGATGAAGAAACAAATGGAAGAGAAGGAGAAACTGCTAAAGGAAAAAGAAGAAAAGGAAAAAGCAGAATCGCTTAAACTACTTGCCAAGAAACAAGAACAAGATCGACTTGATGCCGAACAAAAACGCAAGCGAGATGCAGATGCTAGAAAACAAACCGATGCACGAGCACTTGTGTTACAAAAACAAAAGGAAGATTCGATAACTCGATACAACGAATTGGCGCGTATTCAAGCCGAAGAAGAAGCTAAAAGAAAGAAGGAAAAAGAAAGTATGGAAACCGAGGCTCAGCGCTTCAAACGCGAAGAGGAAGAGCGAGCTTTGGCTGAACGGAAAAATAAAGAAATAAAAACCAATATGGAAAACGAACTGCTTAAGCTAGCTGCCGAAAATGAACGAAATGCGCATCAAAAAGCACTTGCTATTCAGTTAGAAGAAGCGAGAGCAAACTCAATTATCGAACAAATGCGCCAGGAAGCAAAATTGAAATCGGACCAAATGAAAATTGCTCAGGAACAAAAGGAGAGGGAATTAGAACTGATAAAAAATGAGCAGGATAAAAATAGCGAAGTGAAAAAGCTAATTGTAGCTGCCGCTTATGCTGATAGAGCAGTGAGAATGGCGGGGCAAAAAGAAACACCAGAGGTGAAGACTTACGTTCGAAAAATGATTCCCACAGTTACAGTTTCAGAAGAAAATGGTTTTTTCAAAGATGTTCGAACCACCGTGGTTAAGTATTATCTTCTCAACGATACTTACCGCAAGGAGCGCTCTTTCTGGGGAACAATAACTTGGTACAAAAACAACAAAGAAATTGATGAGCTTGTATACAATGTCGAAATTAATTTCTATTTATCATATGCTAACAAATAAAAATCGCACTATGAAAAAAACATACTATCTATGCGTGCAAATAACTCTTTTGAGTTTGTTTTTACCACGCATTCTTTCTGCCCAAACAACAAGTTTTATTTCTTACGGAGTAGAACAAGGTTTGGCTCAAGCTCAAGTACAAACAATCATTCAGGACAACGAAGCAAACTTGTGGATTGGTACATTGTCTGGATTAACAAAATATAACGGCAAAGAATTCAAAACATTTTTACGCAAAGATTCCTTAGCCGAAGATTGGGTAACCACATCGTGTAAAGACTCGAAAGGTAATCTATGGTTTGGTCATTGGGCAGGTGGCGTGTCGATGTACGATATAAAAACACAGCATCTCGAAAATTTAGAATTAGAAGCTTTCACTCAGTTCAAAACTGTAAAAGCTATAGTGCAAGACGAACAACAAAGAATGTGGATTGCCACCGAAGGTGCCGGAATATTTATATACAATCCCATTGAAAAGAAAATGATCACCATTAATACTAAAGATGGATTAGCAAGCAACAATATTTATTCGCTTTGTCTCGACAAAAAAGGTAACATGTGGATAGCCACTGATGTTGGGCTCTCTGTGTACGATAGTAAAGCACGTGTTGGCGCCTCCACTTCTTTTTCACAACTCAATATGGAGAAAGGATTATTGAGTAATCGCATTACAACACTTGCACTAGTGAATGGCGATGAAGTATGGGCAGGTAGTGCCGATGGTGGGGTACAAGTATTAAAGTTAAATGAAGGTTTCACCATTTCTTCCGCAAAACAAGCAATAGAAAATTCCGGATTAATATTTAATACTTCGAAAGGACTAGGTGCTAATTTTGTGAATTGCATCATCGAAGACAAACTACACAATGTATGGGTTGGTACCACAGGTGGAGGTGTTACAAAGATTTCCCCATTCTCATCTAAAGATAGAAATGAGGCTTTATCCAATGCTATTGTGTATAACTACAATACAAAACAAGGTTTAAATTATTTTAACACCAATGCTGTTTTTCAAGATATAGAAGGTAACGTATGGATAGGAACTGATATTGGTTTGAATAAATATAGAGGCGAACGTTTCCAAATTTATGATGAAGCCGATGGTATTCTCAATAATTTGGTGTGGACAACACTTTGCGACAAAGATGGAAACGTTTGGATTGGCACGAATGAAGGTTTATCCGAAATTACATTTTCTTATTCCTCCACCAATCACCAAGAAAATCATTCTATTAAAAATTTTACTTCTAAAGATGGATTAGGAAGTAATGTGGTACTTTCTTCATTTCAAGACAAAAACGGTGACTTGTGGTTTGGCACAGCTTTCGGTGGAGTGAGTAAATTCGACAAAGCCAAAAATAAGTTTATTACCTTCAATAAATCAGATGGTTTAGCAGGTGATCTAGTGTTTGCAATTAGTGATGACAATAAAGGAAACATCTGGTTTGGCACAAAAGAAGGAGCTTCTAAATTTGATTTAGTTGAAAAGACATTCCGAAATTATACCGCCACTGACGGATTAGGGGGTAACAATGTGTATCGGATTTTCAAGGATAGTAAAGGGAATTTATGGTTCGGTGCATTAGGTGGAAGTCTTTCTATGTTTGATGGCAAAGGCTTCAAGACATTTGATGAAAGAGAAGGAATTCATCATAAATTTATTTTATGCATTAATGAGGATAAAAAGCATAACCTTTGGTTTGGCGCTTATGGTGGAGGTTTGTACAAGTATGATGGTAGCAAGTTTACAAATTACAATATTAAAGAAGGTTTAGCAACTGATTCGCCCTATTCAATTATTTGTGATAATTACGGTCGCATTTGGATTGGGAATAGTCATGGTATTGACAAATTTGACCCTTCCAAAGAAAAGTTTAGCCATTATGGGAAATCGGAAGGTTTCCCTGGTGTCGAAACAAATCCTAATGCTGTCAGTATGGATTTGAATGGTAATTTGTGGTATGGTACAATTATGGGTGCTGTAAGGTATTGCCCTAAAGAAGACCGCCCGAATACAGTAGAGCCTCAGACCTTTATTTATGGTCTTAAATTATTCCGAACCAAAGCAGAGTTTCCTGACGATGCACACTTTGCTTACAATCAAAATCACTTAACTTTTTCTTTTGTTGGAGTGAGTTTATCGAATCCCGAAAAAGTAAAATATCAATACAAACTCGAAGGATTCGATAAAGATTGGATTTCAAATTATACATTCGAAAATGAAGCGGTATATTCCAACTTATCTCCGGGCACTTATACCTTTATGGTGAAGTCTTGTAACAACGATGAAACTTGCAATATTGAACCTGCAAAGTATAAGTTTACCATCTCTCCTCCATTTTGGCGAACGTATTGGTTTTATTCTTTAGCTACTCTTTTTGTTTTGCTTTGCATTTTTGTGATTGATAAAATCAGAACTCAAAAACTAAAGGCATCGAAACGATTGTTGGAACTCACAGTTGAAGAGCGTACGAAAGAAATAGCTTTAAAAAATAGTGAACTTGCTGAGAAGAATAAAGACATAACCGATAGTATTCGGTATGCAAAACGAATTCAAGAAGCCATACTTCCACCAACAAAAGTGGTAAAGCAAATATTGTCTGAGTCCTTTTTCCTTTACAAACCAAAAGATATTGTCAGTGGAGATTTTTATTGGGTAGACCAAAAGGATGAAATTATTTACTTTGCTGCTGTTGATTGCACTGGACATGGTGTGCCAGGAGCCTTTATGAGTATTGTTGGTCACAACCTGCTTAATCAATCGCTCAACGAAACATCAATGGCATCACCAGCCGCACTTCTCGATAGGTTAAATCGTGGTGTGAATGAAACTTTGAAACAATCATCGGACGAAACTAAAGTGCGTGATGGAATGGACATTGCTTTGTGTTCTATCAATATGAAAAAAATGGAACTTCAATTTGCCGGTGCTTACAATCCTTTAATAATTGTTCGTCAAAATGAACTGATTGAGATAAAAGGCGACAATATCGCTATCGGAAATTATGGAGATAACCCTGACCAAAGATACACCAATCACATTGTTCCAATTCTTAAGGATGATATACTCTATGTGTTCTCCGATGGATTTGCTGACCAATTCGGTGGCCCTGATGGCAAGAAGTATAAATTAGGGAACTTCAAGAAAACACTTCAAGGATTAAATAATGTTCCAATTCACGAGCAGGGCAACGCGCTTGACGACATTATTGAAGGGTGGCGCAAGGGGTTAATGCAAGTGGATGATATATTGGTTATAGGTGTTAAGATATAGGTGTATACATAATTTCCTTATCTTCGCTTTCCTTTTTAATCAAATTAAATGAATTCATTAAGTAAACTCACCGCAATATCTCCTGTTGACGGTCGTTATAGAAAGACAACAGAAAAACTTGCTGATTATTTTTCAGAATCAGCACTTATAAAATACAGAGTATTAGTTGAAATAGAATATTTCATTGCACTTTGCGAATTGCCTTTGCCTCAGTTAAAATCAGTCAATAAGTTGTCTTATCCAGCCTTACGTGCCATTTATTTAAACTTTACGGAGAGTGATGCTCAGCAAATAAAAGACATTGAAAAAATTACCAACCACGATGTTAAGGCAGTCGAGTATTTCATCAAAGAAAAATTTGATAACCTTAAATTGTCCGAACAAAAAGAGTTTATTCATTTTGGATTGACTTCTCAGGATATCAATAACACTGCAATTCCTTACTCCATAAAGGATGCAATGAATGAATGTGTTTTGCCAATGATTCAAGAAATTGTGTCTAAACTCAATTCCTTGAGTCTTGAATGGAAAAACGTTTCGATGCTTGCCCGTACGCATGGACAACCAGCTTCCCCAACTCGACTTGGAAAAGAGATTGAAGTGTTTGAAGTAAGATTGAAAAATCAAATTGCACTACTTCAAGCTCTCCCATACAGCGCAAAGTTTGGCGGTGCCACAGGAAACATGAACGCCCATCATGTGGCATATCCCCAAATAAACTGGAACGAATTTGCTGCCAACTTTGTAAACAATACATTGGGCTTAAGTCGTTCTTTCCCTACTACTCAGATTGAGCATTACGATAATTTTGCAGCTTTTTGTGATACGTTGAAACGGATCAATACCATTTTAATTGATCTCGATAGAGACATATGGCAATACATTTCGATGGATTACTTCAAGCAAAAAATAAAAGAAGGCGAAGTTGGTTCTTCAGCTATGCCGCATAAAGTAAATCCAATTGACTTCGAAAATTCGGAAGGCAATTTAGGTATAGCAAATGCATTGTTCGAACATTTTTCTGCCAAACTTCCAATATCACGTTTACAGCGTGATTTAACTGATTCCACAGTATTGCGAAATGTCGGAGTGCCATTAGCTCACAGCTTAATTGCCCATTCATCCTTGCTAAAAGGTTTAAATAAATTGATTTTAAACAAAGAGGCAATCGATGCAGATTTAGAAAATAATTGGGCTGTAGTAGCCGAAGCCATTCAAACAATTCTCCGAAGAGAAGGTTATCCAAAACCTTACGAAGCGCTGAAAGAGCTCACAAGAACAAACTCCAAACTAACAAAGCAGAGTTTTCTTGCCTTTATCGAAACATTAATTGTAAATGAAACCATAAAGGAAGAGTTAAGAAAAATTTCTCCTACTACTTACACAGGAATTTAACTTGATGAAAAAAGATATTCGTGCCCTTTCTTTGGAGGACCTTAAAACTGTTTTTATAGAAAACGGTGATAAGGCATTTCGTGCGAAACAAGTTTACGAATGGCTTTGGAAAAAATCAGCACATAGCTTTGCCGAAATGACAAATCTTTCGAAAGCTACTCGCGATTTGTTAGATACTCATTTTGTCATCAATGCGGTAAAAGTTGACGACTTACAAATTAGTCTTGATAGAACCATTAAAAGTGCATTCCGATTGTTCGATAATAATCTTGTCGAAGGAGTTCTCATCCCAAGCACTTCTCGTATGACAGCATGTATATCTTCACAGGTAGGTTGTAGTTTGACATGTAAGTATTGTGCCACAGGCAAACTAGAGCGACTAAGAAATTTAAAAGCTGATGAAATTTATGATCAGGTTGTATTAATCAGAGAACAAGCCGAAAAAAAATACAACACACCACTTACAAATATTGTTTACATGGGCATGGGCGAGCCTCTTCTCAATTATTCCAATGTATTAGAATCAATTCAACGCATTACTTCTCCCGAAGGATTGAACATGTCTCCTCAAAGGATTACAGTGAGTACTGCGGGTGTGGCGAAAATGATAAAAAAATTAGGTGACGATCAAGTGAAATTTAATTTAGCCTTATCTTTGCACGCTGCTTCGGATACAAAACGAAATTACATTATGCCAATAAACGAAAGCAATAGTTTAGAAGCATTGACCGAAGCACTAAAATATTTTTATGAGAAAACCGAGACCCGTGTTACATACGAGTACATTGCGTTCCGCGATTTTAATGATAGCATTGACGATGCACGAGACCTTGTAAGGTTTTGTAAAAACATTCCATGTAAGGTAAACATCATCGAATACAATCCCATTGATAATGGAGAGTTTCAACAAACCTCTTCTGAGAGGTTAGAGGCTTTCGCCCATTTTTTAGAAAGTAAAAATATCATTGTTAACATTCGCAGAAGCAGAGGGAAAGACATCGATGCTGCTTGCGGACAATTAGCAAATAAAAAGAACATGGCATAAACTTTAGTAAGTATTAAAGAACCAATAAATAATAGTAATAATTGTAGAATCTCCACAAGGAGAGTTTTGTTAATCAAAGCATGAATGTAAAAGAAATAAAGGCTCCTATTGAAAAGGAAATGTTGGAATTCGAATTAAAATTCAAGTTCTCAATGAAAAGTTCTGTGCCTTTACTTGACAAAATCACCAACTACATTGTCAAGCGAAAAGGCAAGCAACTTCGCCCAATGTTTGTTTTCTTATCCGCAAAAGTTTGTGGCGAAATGAATGAGTCAACCTACCGTGCTGCTTCATTAATCGAACTTTTACATACGGCTACGTTGGTACACGATGATGTAGTAGATGATAGTAACGAACGAAGAGGCTTCTTTTCGGTGAACGCACTTTGGAAAAATAAAATAGCAGTGCTCGTTGGCGATTTTCTTTTGTCACGCGGACTTCTTCTTTCTATTGATAATAACGATTTCCATCTTCTCGGCATTGTTTCAAATGCGGTTCGCGAAATGAGCGAAGGCGAACTTCTACAAATAGAAAAAGCCAGAAAATTAGACATTGATGAAGAAGTGTATTACGAAATAATAAAAAAGAAAACAGCATCTCTTGTGGCTTCGTGTTGTGCTTGTGGAGCATCATCCGTTAACACCAGTGCCGAATCCATTGAGAAGATGAGAGTCTTTGGCGAAGCTGTTGGAATGGCTTTTCAAATAAAAGATGACTTATTCGACTATGGCGATGGAACCAATATTGGTAAACCTACGGGCATCGACATCAAAGAAAAAAAAATGACATTGCCATTGATTTATGCTCTTAGCAATGCATCTTATTTCGACAAGAAACGAATAATAAATATCGTAAAAAATAATAACAACAATCCCCGTAAAGTGGCCGAGGTAATTGATTTTGTAATCAAGAGTGGAGGCATACAATACACTGAGAAAAAAATGAATGAGTTTAAAAACAAAGCCATTCAGATTTTATCCGAATTCCCCGAATCGCCAGCCAAAGAATCACTAATAGGTTTAGTAAAATATACAACAGAAAGAAAAAATTAAGTATGAAACACTTTGCTTGGTCTATCATCATTATTTCGTTTTTAGCTTGTAAAAACAAGGTAACCAACACACCAAAACCACAAACTCAAGATTCCTCAAAAACTACAACCGTCATCAAGAAACAAGTGAAAGTTGAAAACGGAGAGTACATCGAACGTTACGACAATGGAATGATACGAATAAAAGGAACAATGAAAAACGGAAAGCGCGATGGCCTTTGGCAAAGTTGGTACGTCAATGGAATTCCTTGGAGCGAAACCACCTTTAAAGATGGTGTGAAAACAGGACAAACATCCACTTGGTACCCGAATAACCAAAAACGATACGATGGCTTTTATGTTGACGATAAAGAAGCAGGTAAGTGGACGTATTGGGATGAGAAAGGAAAAGTACTTAGTTCGAAAACCTACGAAAACTAACGATTGACCGAAAAATGAGCAAAGTCATGTATCGCGCTTACTAAACTATTCTACATTTGCTCGATTATAAATTATTAATTCATTGCATAGAATACTTATGAAAAAAACAGTTCTACTTATTACTTCTATTGTTACACTTGCTGCGTCTTGTACATTCGAAAAATACGAGGTGCCAGTAAAGCCTGCGGCTTCCTCTTCCGCTTGCGACACCATCGTTCATTACAGTTGGACCATCGCTCCCTTAATTTCCGCAAATTGCGGCAATGGTTGTCATGATGCTACTGGTACTCAAAGCGATTTAACAAATTACGCCATATTACAAGGTGACGTAACTAATGTATTAGATAGAGTTCTAGGTAATGGAAACATCATGCCTACATCAGGCCCATTGCCTGCAGCTGATATTAGCAAACTAAAATGTTGGATTAGTCAAGGTGCACAAAACAACTAGTTGTTGGTGGCACGAATCTTGACTCTCCTAGTAAAAATTATTAAAAACAAAATAAAAATAAATTTATGAAAAAAGTAATGTTATTGGTTGTATCAACCATATTAAGTTCAACCATGTTTGCTCAAATATACATGGCAAAAACCTGTGAAATTAATTTCTTCTCAAAAACACCAATGAAAGATATTGATGCTACTAACAAAGCAGCTAAACCTTTGTTGAATATCGCCACAGGCGATTTGCAATTAAAAATAGTAATGACAGCTTTCGTTTTTCCTGATGCCTTCATGCAAGAACACTTCAACGAAAACTATGTAGAAAGCGAAAAGTTTCCAAACTGTATCTTCAAAGGAAAAGTAAACGAAAAGATTGATTACACCAAAGATGGCGAATACAAAGCAACCGTTGCCGGTGTTATCGACATGCACGGAGTTAAAAAAGACGTAACACTCGATGGTACCATCACCGTGAAAGGCCAAGAGATTACCTTAAATTCAAAATTTAAAATTCACATTGCCGACTACGCCATCAAAGTTCCTAGCCTTTATGTAGAAACCATTGCCGAAAATGTAGATTGCAAATTAATAGCCGTACTCGAACCATTTAAAAAGAATTAAAATAAATAAGAATATGATTTCAAAGAAAATTATTGTCCTTTCTGCTTCTGTAGTCATTGGATTAAAAGTGTTTGCTCAAGATGATATGTTAGCTTTGCTTGATGATGGAGCAAAAAAATCGCACGACCGTGTGATGACAACATTCAAAGAAACAAAAATTATAAATGCTCAAACCACCGAAACATGCAGAGCCGGAACTTGGGCTTTCAACATCACTCACCGATTCGGCAATATGGGTACTGCTAGCAATGGCGGTGGTCACACACTTTATGGGCTCGACAACATTTCCGACATCCGCTTAGGTTTCGATTTTGGCGTTACCCGCGACTTAACCGTTGGTTTCGGTCGTAGTAAAGCTGCCGAATTGATTGACGGATATTTCAAGTACCGTTTCCTCACTCAAACCACCGACAATCATGTGCCTTTTTCACTTGCCTTGTATTGCGACATGAGTTATACACCGCAAACCGCAGCTATTTTCTACAGCGGAGTTAATCCTAACGATAGCATTTTCAAACAAAACGACATGCACCGATTTACATATGTCTCTCAGCTCATCCTCGCTCGCAGATTTGGTTCAAGGTTCTCAGTCGAATTGTTGCCAACCTATACCCACCGCAATTTCATCATTGCAAACATCAATGCCGACAACGATGCTGCCGAAACCAGCGATTTGTTTTCAATAGGTGGAGGTTTCCGATACAAGTTCACCAAACGAATCGCCTTCGTTTGCGACTATTTCTACACCTTTTCGAAATACAGAACCAACAACACCGCAACTCCATATTATATGCCGCTTGCAGTTGGTTTCGAAATTGAAACCGGAGGACACGTATTTCACATGACATTTACTAACGCTACCGGTATTGTCGAAAACTATTTCATTCCTAACACCACCGATACCTGGTCAAAAGGAGGATATAAATTCGGATTCAACATTTCTCGTGTATTCAATTACAACGGTAAGAAAACCGCTCACAAAGAATAACCCAATACTATTCGTTTTTTCAAAAAGGCCATTTGCACATGCAAGTGGCTTTTTTTATTGGGCCTGTGTTTTTCTCTTTTTAGTTATTGCTTTTAAGGATGTTTCAACTCCGCCCTAACAACCAACAACCATAATTAAATCTCAAATCTAATATCTCAAATCTCACATCTATTTAGGGCAGGCAGTTCGTCACACTTCGTTTCCTTTCCTCCCGCTTTCCCTTCCAATCTTTTTCTTTGCCCGAAGAGGTCAAAGAAAAAGGATTTTCAGTTCAATCGGGTGCAGTTAGTAAGCGCATCACTCTTCGGTATCGTACCATTTATATTTAGGATAGTTCCCCCTCCTTCCAGTCCCTATCGTCCTTTCCTATCCCATTTTTTACGTCACTCCCCCTCTCTTGTGGAGAGGGCGGGGGAGAGGTGCCTTCTCTTTCAGAAGAGGGGTAGGGGGTGAGGTCATTTTTGCTCTCATTTCCAAACTCTTTGCTCTCAATTCCAACCATCTTGCCTTCAATTCCTACCTCTTTGCGTTCAATTCCAACCATCTTGCTCTCAATTCCGACCATCTTGCTTTCATTTCCGACCTCTTTGCCTTCAATTCCAACCATCTTGCGTTCAATTCCAACCTCTTTGCGTTCAATTCCGACCATTTTGCGTTCAATTCCGACCATTTAGCTCCTAACTTTTACTCAATTTATGCCATTTTGGCAAAAATCAATGTCTATTTGTCACTTTTCTCACTTTGGCACACCTTTCGTCCTTAGCTGTCAATATTAATCTCCTCCCACCGCTCATTTTCCCCTATCCCTTCCCTGCAATTTGCAATCTGCCAACTAGCAATCTCTCACAACAAAACCCCAAAATCCCGAATCACATCAAAATCATTTGCATCACTTGAGCTAAAATAAACTACTTTTGCACTCCTAAAAAAAATTATTTTCGAATTTAGGCATTAGCAATACAATTTTTAAAATATGATTTCAGTATCCAATCTTTCACTTCGCTACGGAAAAAGAGTTCTGTTTGACGAGGTGAATTTAAAATTTACCCCAGGCAATTGTTATGGTGTGATAGGTGCCAATGGTGCCGGCAAATCCACCTTCCTCAAAATACTTTCGGGCGAAATAGACCCTACCACCGGACAAGTAATGATGGATCCAGGCGATAGAATGAGTGTCTTGAGTCAAAACCACTTTGCCTTCGATGCCTTTGAAGTATTACAAACTGTGATGATGGGCAATAAAAAGCTGTGGAAACTCATTCAAGAGAAAGATGCCATCTATGCCAAACCCGATTTCTCGGATGCCGATGGTGTAAAAGCTGCCGACCTCGAACATCAGTTTGCTGAAATGAATGGTTGGAATGCCGAAAGCGATGCAGCCAATTTGCTTAGCGACTTAGGTGTTAAGGAATCGTATCATACCAAATTGATGAGCGAGTTGAACGGAAAAGAAAAAGTACGTGTACTATTGGCGCAAGCATTGTTTGGCAATCCCGATATACTTTTGCTGGATGAGCCTACCAACGATTTGGATGTGGAAACCATCACTTGGCTCGAAAACTTTTTGGCCGACTTTCAAAACACAGTCATCGTGGTATCTCACGATAGACATTTCTTAGATTCCGTTTGTACCCACATAGCCGACATCGATTTCAATAAAATTTCAATCTACACCGGTAATTACACCTTTTGGTACGAATCCAGTCAATTGGCTTTGCGTCAACGTTCAGATCAGAATAAGAAGGTTGAAGACAAACGAAAAGAACTTCAAGATTTCGTAGAACGATTTAGTGCCAATGCATCCAAATCGCGCCAAGCGACAAGTAGGAAAAAACTCCTCGAGAAACTAGTGGTGGAAGATATTAAAGCCAGCACACGTAAATATCCTGGCATTATTTTTAAAGCCGAAAGAGATTGTGGCGACCAAATACTATCAGTCGAAAATCTTTCTAAGCGTTCGTCAGAAGGCGAATTGCTTTTTAAAGACATTACCTTCACCATGACCAAAGGCGATAAAGTGATGATTCTTTCTAAAGAACACATTGCCATCACCTCATTCTTCGAAATCATTGCCGAAGGCATGCCTGCTGATAGTGGCGAATATACCTGGGGAAGTACCATCACCAAATCGTATTTGCCAAACGAAAATGCCAAGTTCTTTACTTCCGATTATAATTTGGTGGATTGGTTGCGTCAGTTTTCGAAAGATAAAGACGAAACCTACGTGCGCGGTTTCCTTGGTAAAATGTTATTTACTGGCGAAGAATCGTTGAAGAAATCGAATGTCCTTTCGGGAGGCGAAAAAGTGCGTTGTATGGTATCGCGCATGATGCTTACCAATGCCAACTGTTTGATATTGGATGAACCAACCAATCACTTAGACTTGGAATCAATTACCGCGTTCAACAATGCATTGAAAGATTGGAAACATGTGGCACTCTTTACCTCGCATGACCACGAGTTTGTGCAAACCGTTGCCAACCGCATTATCGAACTTACTCCCAATGGAATCATCGATAAGCGAATGTCGTATGATGAATACATTAATGATGATGCCATAAAGGCATTGAAAGAAAAAATGTACGCCACAGCAGTGGCAAAGAAGAAATAGGTTTAAGTTTTTCGATTCTTAACCAAATGATCGATAGTTTGTGATAATAATGTACTTTTGTGTGAATGAAAAAAAGTAGCGTTAATCGTATTTCTTTATTAGCAAGCATTGCTTTGGTAGGTCTTGTTGTTATTCAGGTTTACTGGATAAACAATGCCATTAAGCTTGGCAAAGAAAGGTTTGACGAAAACGTGAACGAAGCATTGAACAATGTAGTACTACGGATGGAGAAAAAACAAACCGCAGCCAACATGACCAAGAAGTTCAACTTCCGCAAGCAAGGTATCCGCTGGTTCACTCCTCCCGATTCAATCAAGCGCAGCTCCAAATTAATGAGGCGTTCCATGTCCGACAAAAGGTTATTCTCCTTACAAAAAGACAGAGTGAATGTAAGAATACTCGAGGAATATTCGGCAGATAGCAGTGGTTATATTGTAAAAAAAACACGTCTTAAAAATTACTCCAGCGATTCCATTGCACGCAACATAGATAAACGAATGGACAACGATGGGCCACTAAGTGTCACTCAATTAGATTCGGGAGAATTCAAAAACAAATGGTACGCTCACAAAAAAGATGTGGTGAATGATGTGTTTGACGAGCTAGTGAGTGTAAATATCTACAACGATAATAGTAGAGCCAAATTCGATACCATGAGGTTAGATTCTGTTGTTCGTGTTGAGCTCATCGAAAAAGGAATCTCAACAAAATATAATTATGCGGTGATGGCTTCGAAAATAATGCCAGCCGATTCTTCCAAGCTTTCCGAACTCGACAAGCAACTTTACAATTCGCATTACAAGATAAATCTAGCTCCCGATAATATATTTATCAAACCTCAGTTTCTCTCGCTTTATTTTCCAAATCAAAATAATTATGTAATCAGTTCGTTGTGGTTCATGCTTGCCATATCCATTATACTCATGGGGGTGCTCATTTTTTCATTCTATTACACCATATCAACCATTCTTAAGCAGAAAAAATTATCCGAGATTAAAAACGATTTTATAAGCAACATGACCCACGAGTTCAAAACTCCCATCTCTACTATTTCCTTGGCATGCGAAGTGCTGAACGATAGAACCATTGAAAAGACGGAAGAAAGAACAGGGAAATATGTAAAAATGATAAGAGACGAAAACAAACGGTTAAGTTTGTTGGTAGAAAATATATTACAAACAGCTATTCTCGACAAAGGTGAATTCAAATTAAAGATGCAACAAACCGATATTCACAGTCTGATAGAACAAACCATTGCAAACATCCGATTGCAAGTTGAAAATAAAGATGGCGAAATCACTACCGAACTTAAAGCTGAAAATTATAGTATCGAAGCCGACCGAGTTCACATCACCAACATTATTTTTAATCTTATCGATAATGCATTAAAATATTCGAATGATAAGCTAGTAATCAGTATCGCTACTCGATGTGATAAGGATGGTATTTTTATTTCGGTAAAAGATAATGGCATAGGAATAAGTAAAGAAAATCAGCATCGAATATTCGATACCATGTATCGAGTGCACACAGGCAATGTGCATAATGTAAAAGGTTTTGGGCTTGGCTTAAGTTACGTTAAAGCTGTGGTCGAAAAACATGGAGGTTCTATAAAGGTTGAAAGTGAATTGAACAAGGGAAGTACTTTCACCGTATATTTGCCATCTAAATCATCTGAATAAACATTTAAGGAATAGTATAAATTATGGAAAAAGTAAAAGTATTATTAGCAGAAGATGACCAAAATCTTGGAAGCCTATTGAAGGAATACCTTGATGCAAAAGGTTTTTCGACCACCTGGGCGAAAAACGGGAAAGAAGGTTATGATGTTTTTGCAAAAGGGAAATTTCAAATTTGCATACTTGACGTGATGATGCCAATTAAGGATGGATATACCTTAGCTAAAGAATTGCGACTAGTAGAAGAAAATATTCCCATTGTTTTTCTTACTGCTAAATCGATGAAAGAAGATGCCATTGAAGGATTTACTTTAGGAGCTGACGACTACATCACCAAACCTTTTAGCATGGAGGAATTATTGCTGAGAATACGTGCAATATTGCGCAGAACAGAAAATAAAATGGTGAGAACTACCGAACAAACTTTGTTCGAAATTGGTAAGTTTAAGTTTGACTACGTACATCAAACCCTATCAATGAAAAACATTAATCATAAACTCACCACCAAAGAAGCCGACTTGTTGAAATTGCTTTGTTTGAATACCGAAACACATCTAGAAAGAAACTTCGCACTAAAAACCATTTGGAGTGATGATAATTATTTTAATGGACGAAGTATGGATGTGTACATCGCCAAACTTCGTAAATACCTAAGAGATGATCCTTCAATTGAATTGATTAATATTCATGGCAAAGGATTTAAGTTGCTTACAAAATAGTCTTTATTGAATTCGTTGTTTAGTGGAAGTAGGCCTTTCCATTAAACCTTGCTTGGTTTAATTTTA
>CAIWDF010000131.1 GCA_903911435.1 uncultured Bacteroidota bacterium | reverse complement strand
TGTTAGCATCGGGGTTAAGTTTGTTAGCATTGGGGTTAAGTTTGTTAGCATTGGGGTTAAGTTTGTTAGCATTGGGGTTAAGTTTGTTAGCATTGGGGTTAAGTTTGTTAGCAATGGTAATATGTCTCCATTCGAAATTGCAATGATTAACCCCAATAGGCTTATATGTGTTTGAATATTAACGCTTTTATATATTTTAAGGGAGTATTTTCCTTAAACAGAAGGGAATAAGTTACTTGTTGGTGAGATGGTTGGGTATATATATAAAGCACCTCTTCCCCTCTCCCAAGAGAGGGGGAGAGGCGAGATTAACTAGGGAGCTATATAAAGAGTAGGATTCCGAAGAGTGACGCGCTGACTAACTGCACCCGATTGAACTGGAAATCCTTTTTCTTTGCCCTTTTCGGGCAAAGAAAAAGATTGGAAGGGAAAGCGGGAGGAAAGGAAACGAAGCGTGAGAAACTGCCTGCCACAAATAGATTTGAGATATGAGATATGAGATTTGAGATTTAGTTGTTGGGGGGCTTTAGGAAATAGGAATGGTAAGAATTGCCTTAGCGTCTTTCTGCCTTAGCGGTAAGTTTCATCTTCCCAACTTTAAACTTTCTAACTTTAAACTAACCACGAACAACCAAAAAAAAACTACATTTGCACCGCTAAAAAAACTACAAACATGAGAACAATTGAATTTCGAGAAGCACTCCGCGAAGCCCTGAACGAAGAAATGAGAAGGGACGAAAAAGTATTCCTACTTGGCGAAGAAGTGGCTGAATACAATGGAGCCTATAAAGTGAGCAAAGGCATGCTTGCTGAGTTTGGTGCCAAACGTGTGATTGATACTCCCATTGCCGAGCTTGGTTTTGCAGGTATTGCTGTGGGTGCAGCCATGAATGGTTTGCGTCCGGTGGTGGAATTCATGACCTTTAATTTTTCGCTTGTTGCCATCGACCAGATTATCAACTCGGCTGCCAAAATGATGAGCATGAGTGGAGGACAATTCTCGTGCCCAATGGTGTTTCGTGGGCCAACGGCTTCGGCAGGTATGCTTAGTTCGCAACATTCGCAAGCGTTCGAAAACTGGTTTGCCAACACACCGGGTTTAAAAGTAATAGTACCTTCTAATCCGAGCGATGCCAAAGGTTTATTGAAATCGGCCATTCGCGACAACGACCCTGTGATATTTATGGAATCGGAACAAATGTATGGCGACAAAGGCGAAGTGCCCGATGGCGAATACTTAATACCAATAGGTGTGGCCGACATAAAACGTGAAGGAAAAGATGTAACCATTGTATCGTTCGGAAAAATAATAAAGCAAGCCATGATGGCTGCCGCTGAGCTCGACAAAGAAGGAATACATGCCGAAGTGATTGATTTGCGCACCGTGCGCCCTATTGATTACGATTGCATCATTCAGTCGGTGAAAAAAACAAATCGATTGGTGATAGTAGAAGAGGCATGGCCATTGGCTTCTATCTCTTCGGAGATTGCTTTTAAAGTTCAGAAAGATGCTTTTGATTATTTGGATGCTCCTGTACTGCGCGTCACCACAGCCGATGTGCCATTGCCTTATGCACCAACACTAATTGATGCATCGTTGCCAAACGTAAGCAAAGTAATAAAAGCTGTGAAAGAGGTAATGTATGTAAGGAAATAAATAAACCGAAAAGTTTACCTCACAAGGCTGATGCTGCCTATGTATTTATGCTCTACCTTTAGTGTGTCTTTTATATTGACTACATAAACGTAGATATCTTCTTGCAATGCATCGCCTCCGTTTCCTTTGCCATTCCAATGTTTCGTGATGTCATCGGTAAAGAATAACAAACTACCCCAACGGTCGTAAATACTCATTTCAAACTCCTTGAAGTTTTCGCCTTTGCCAAAAAACTCATCGTTTATACCATCACCATTAGGCGAAAAGGCATTCGGAATGTAAAACGAGAACTCAGGTTCAACTACTAAACATATCATAGAAGTATCGACACATATACCATTGCTCACTTGCAGCAATACACAATACGTACCCACTTGTGTATATGTATGCGAAGGGTTTTGCACGTGCGAAGTATCGCTCATGGTGGATGCATCGCCAAAATCCCAATTCCATGAAGTGGCATTAGACGAATAATCTTCGAACTGAACCTTAGGACTCGTAATACTTGTAAGGCGAGGCGAAACAAAACTAGCAACTGGAACAGCATTCACGGTAATTAAGTTAGTAATGGTAGTGGTAGCAGGGCAATTGTCGTTGGACGTTGCCGTAAGGGTAACGCTATACACCCCAGCGTTCGCATAACAATGATTAGGATTTTGTGAGGACACCGCACCACCATCACCGAAGCTCCAATCCCAAGAAGCAATGGTTCCAGCAGGCGAACTTCCATCGGTAAACGAAACACATAGTGGAGCACATCCCGAAACTTGGTTCACTGTAAATGCCGGTGTAGGCAAAGGATTGAAAGCTACCAATGGATTACCAGTAGTAGTCCCTACGCAATTAGCACTCGATATGGCTGTAACCGAATAATTCCCTGCACTAGGATTTGATATAATATAAGGTGTGGTAGCAGTAGTAATGGTATTGTTGGTTGTACCATCGGTATAAGTGAATGTCCAAGGACCACCGCCTGCAAATGCAATGTTGATACTTGGCGCAGGATTACCAACACAAGCTGTTCCTCCACCACTCACATTAGCAGTTGGAATAGGATTAACCACAACAGTGGAAGTAGCATTTACCGAACAATTTGAAGTGGTTCCTGTAACCGTGTACGTAGTGCTTATTAAAGGTGTTGCAGTTGCATTCCCTCCTAGCCCTGGTGTTACCCCCGCTGACCAAGTATACGTATTTGCCCCGCTAGCCAGCAGTGCCGCAGTTTGACCTGCACATACCACAGCTGAATTAACAGACAAAACTGGCAATGGATTGACCGTAACGGTGGAAACAATAGTAGACGAACAACCTGAAGAGGTACCTGTAACCGTGTAGCTAGTTGTAGCTATTGGCGAAGCAGTGGCCGTATTAGCATTAGGTGCAGTGGAAGTAGCCCCAACTGACCAAATATAAGAAGTAGCACCACCTGCAGTAAGATTAGCAATATCTCCTTCGCATATTGTTGGCGAATTGACATTTAAAATAGGATAACTATTTACAGTAACTGTTGCAGTGTTAGAACCAATACAACCTAGGCTAGAGCCAGTAACAGTATAAGTAGTAGTGATAGCAGGCACAGCATAAGCAATGTCGCCATTGATAGATGTGGAGGTAACACCCGCGGTCCATGTATATGTTGTTGCTCCACCAGCAACAAAATGAGCGGTGTCGCCCACACAAATGGTTGGTGAATTGATGGTAACAATTGGATTATTATTTACAGTAACGGTTACCGTAGAAGGACTGCTACATCCTGCAGCAGTAGTACCTATTACGGTATACGTAGTGGTGGTGGCAGGTGAGGCATTGGCCGCATCTCCGTTCGGAGAAATGGTGGTAACTCCAGCTGACCAAGTATAACTATTAGCTCCAGAAGCCAACATATTAGCAGTAGAGCCTGCACATATGGTTAATGAATTGACAGCTACGATTGGATTTAGGTTAACAGTAACTGTTGAAACATCATTGGTACTGCATCCGTTAGAAGTTCCTGTAACTGTGTAGGTAGTGGTAACAAGCGGAGCTGCATCTGCAGTGTTGGCACCTGGTGCAGTTTCGGTAGCTCCCACTGACCATGAATAAATAGTAGCACCCGATGCAGAAAGATTTGCAGTTTGTCCCTCGCAAATGGTTGGCGAATTAACATTAACGATTGGGTACGAATTGACGGTAACGCTTGCAATAGCAGTTCCAAAACAACCTACATCAGTCCCTGTAACCGTATAGGTAGTTGTAAGTAGTGGTGTTGCATCTGCTGTTGAACCATCAGGCGATGTGGTGGTAACACCAGCAGTCCATGTATAGGAAGTAGCACCTCCAGCAATTAATTGAGCAACATCGCCAACACAAATGGTTGGAGAATTAACGGTAACAGTAGGATTATTATTGACCGTAACAGTCGCTGTTGATGTACCACTGCAACCTGATGTAGTGCCGGTAACTGTATAAGTGGAGGAGGTAGCAGGACTTGCATCGGCTGCATCACCTGTAAATGAAGTTGGTGTAACTCCAGCCGACCATGTATAGCTACCTGCGCCAGTTGCCAAAAGGTTAGCCGTTGCTCCTGCACATATTGTAGGAGAATTCACCAAGACAACAGGAATTGCATTTACAGTAATGGTAGACAAATCGGTATTGCTACAACCATTTGTAGTTCCTGTGACAGTATATGTTGTGGTAACAGAAGGGCTAGCATCAGCAGTGTTTGCCCCCGGTGCAGTTTCGGTAGCACCTGCCGACCAAGAATAAGTAGTAGCTCCGCTAGCAATAAGATTTGCAATATCGCCATTGCAAATGGTAAGAGAATTAACACTAACCGTAGGTACAGCATTCACCGTAACGGTAGCTGTTGCGGTGCCTACGCAACCTAAATCGTCTCCGGTAACAGTATAAGTGGAAGTAATAATTGGAGATGCATCAGCAGTTGCTGCTCCCAAAACGGTTGGAGTTGCCCCTGCACTCCACGTATATGTTGTGGCACCTGATGCTGTTAAATTAGCAATTGACCCTTCACAAATTGTTGGTGAGTTAACCGCAACAATTGGATTGTTATTTACGGTAACGGTAGAAACTGCAGTACTTGTACATCCTAACGCAAAACCAGTTACTGTGTAAGTAGTAGTAGTAGCAGGTGATGCGTTAGCCGTATCAGCATTTGGAATTAAAGGTGTAGCTCCAGCCGACCAACTATAAGCTGTGCCACCACTAGCCACCAAAGTAGCCATTGTACCAGCACAAATGGTTGGAGAATTCACTGTAATAACAGGATTATTGACAACCGTAACAGTTGAAACAGCAGTTTTTGTGCAACCTAGAGCAGATCCTGTAACTGTATATGTTGTGGTGACCGCAGGGGTTGCATCGGCAGTGTTTGGCCCAGGTAAAGACGGAGAAGCTCCCGCTGACCACGAATAACTTGTAGCTCCATTGGCAAGTAAATTAGCTGTTTGTCCAGCACATATTACTGGAGAATTGATGGTAACATTTGGTCTAGGATTAACAGTGATTGTATAAGTAACCGCTGTTCCTGGGCAACCATTACGAGATGGAATTACAGTAAAAGTAGACGTAATAGGAGCTCCAGTATTGTTAGTGGGTGTAAAAGCAGGAACATTACCAGCACCACTAAGCGCCATTCCAATAGCATTATTCGAATTAGTCCAAGTGAAAGTAGCTCCTGTAGGTGCACTCACAAAAGTAGAACTTGGAATTAGAGTTCCTGAACACACGGTAATATTAGCTGGTGCAATCATTGTTGGAGGAGTATTTACAGTTACACTTCCAGAACCCGTACTTGTGCACCCTGATGCAGTGGTTGCAGTTAACGAAATTAAATACGTTCCAGCTGTAGGATAATTATGAACAGGGGGATTGGTCGCTACAGAGGTGGTTCCATCACCAAAATTCCAAGAATAAGAATTACCTGCGGGAACGCTGTTATTTATGAATGAGGCAAGGGCGGTATTGCAGGCATTCGTTGGAGAAACAGTAAATGCTGCTGTTGGAGCCATTTGAAAGGTACTACCCGCCCACGAAAAATTAAAACCAATATTATTATCATAATAATTATCAATGATGATGAGATAAGTTCTACCTGCAATTACACCTACAGGCTGACAAAACTCACCAGTATTACCAGCCGCACCACTAGTTGGACACGTTACTGTGGAAGCTGTTGACAATCCAATAGGAGCACCTACACCTAAGGCGAAATTATAATTACATGCAACAACAGTTCCTGGACACCCTGTGGTGACATCGTACATTGCCCAGTCGAATTCAGAAGCCCCTGTAGGAGTTGCCACCCAAGAACAAGTTCCTGAAGTACCCGCTGTAAACCGATAAAAAACGGGGCGTTGAAGAGCGGAGAAAAAACACGGAGGCATAAATCCATTCGAATTATTTGGCATTGGATTGATTGCAAAATTCGTGAGATTGCAAAGGGATGTTGATGTAGCGCAAGAACTACCCGGAGAAGGAGGTGGTGTAACGGATGTGACACAAACTTGAAAAGTTCCTGAAGCTCCATTGGTGGCAACATTTATCAGAACTTGGGCGCCTAACGCATAAGTCCAAGTTGCGGTGGCGGTGCCTCCATTCGATGCGCTAGCATTACAAACATTATAGGCTCCTGATGCGCAATTCGAATTTGAAATTGATACGGCTACTTGTTGTGCTGGGGTTGCACCATTGGGTGTCACGGTGATGGTGTTTTGAGAACCAGTTGCCGTGTAGGCAAACCAAACGTCATTATCGTTTGAAGTCTGACAAGAAAAGGTTGTTAAATCAGTGGTTGCACTTACATTGGTCGAATTAACACAAATGGAACCGGAAGAAGGAATTACGATGATTTGGGGAGTTGAACAATTATCATTGGCCGGTTGACCAAAAGACAGTTTAGACAAAATCAAGAATACGAAAAGTAATAGTTTTCTCATTCAATAGTTATTAATTCATTATTCGGTAACATAACCAATCTTTGGTAATGGAGTAAAATTCGACTTATTAATTTCCGTTAATGGCAAAATTTTAAGTCTTACCTCAGTTCCTAACTTAACATACTTTACTTCATTTTTGTCCCGATTGGAAATTACTATTTGATTAAGATTTGTTGGGATTAAAGGTTGGTTTCGTGAATTAACAACTTGAATCTGGTAAGTACCATCAATGGTATAGCAGTGATTAATCAGGGTATCTGCAACAGATTGTGCCTTGGTGAAAGTGATTCCAATAAGCAGAAAAAGAAACAAGAGAATAGTTTTTTTCATATATAAAGTTCTACTTTTTTTAGTAAAAGTAAACCTTTTATACATAAGACGCAAATTTTACAAACAAGGTTGCACGACCAACCCTTGTTTATTCTAATTATAAATAAGGGTTTTGAACTCTATTTCTAAAAGAAAACACTAAGCGTAAACAATCGGAATGCTAGTATCGTGTTTTTCATCCTTAAATTGTAGATCGAACAATCGTTTGTACTGCCCATTTTGTTTAAGCAATTCTTGGTGATTACCTGATTCTATAATTTCACCTTTGTCCATAACTATTATCTTATCCGCTTTTTGTATCGTAGCCAAACGATGTGCAATGATAATGGAAGTTCTGCCTTTAGTCAGTATGTCAATCGCATTTTGAATTAATTTCTCAGATTCAGTATCAATAGAGGAAGTAGCTTCGTCCAACACCAATATTCTTGGATTGTAGACATAGGCACGAATAAACGAAATTAATTGCCTTTGTCCCACGGATAACATTGCACCGCGTTCCATTGCATTGTAATCATAGCCATTTGGAAGGTTTGAAATAAACTCGTGTGCGCCCACCACTTTTGCCGCTTCAATTATTTTTTCTTTTGTGATTTCCGGATTGCTAATGGAAATATTATTCTCCAAAGTATCGGAAAACAGAAAAACATCTTGAAGCACGACCCCTATGTTTTTCCTAAGTGACGACAACTCGTAATCTCTTACTTCAATACCATCAATGGTAATTGAGCCCTTAGTAAATTCGTAAAAGCGATTCAATAAATTAATAATAGAAGATTTGCCAGCACCTGTAGCCCCCACAAGCGCAACTGTTTCTCCTTGTTTCACATCGAAAGAGATTCCGCGAAGCACCCAATCTTCTTCACTATAAGAAAGCCACACATCTTTGAACTCGATATTGCCATTAATGTTTTCGGCACTTATCTTTCCTTTGTTTTCAATTATTTCGTGAGTATCAAGAACCTTAAATACACGCTCGGAAGAGACCATACCCATTTGTAAAGTATTAAACCGATCTGCTAATTGACGAATTGGACGAAACATCATATTTAAAAACATAATGAACTCCACTAATTGTCCCATAGAGGTAATATTTTGCAGAATCTCGCGTCCTCCCCACCAAATAAGTAATCCAAGTGAAACTGAGGAGAGTATTTCTACCACAGGAAAAAAAATGGAATACGCCATAATCGAACGAATGTTCGCATCGCGATGTTTAGTATTTATCTCGTCAAACTTTTTCATCTCAGTGTTTTCACGATTAAATATTTGAACTATATTCATTCCTGTAATGTGTTCTTGAACAAAGGCATTAAGACGAGCAACTTGAGTGCGGACATCTTGAAAAGATGCAGCCACTGCCCTTTTGAAAATATAGGTGGCTATGAGTAGAATTGGAATTGGTATAAGGATGATGAGGGTAAGTCGATAATTTAAAAATAACATTACCCCAAGAATAACAAACAATTTTAGCAAATCACCAATGATTGAAATTAAACCATCGGAAAACATATCTGCAATAACTTCAATGTCGGAAACAGCGCGAGTGACCAAGGTTCCAATCGGGGTGTTGTCATAATATTTAAGCCGTAAACTAGAAATATGTTTATATAACTGAATTCGTAAATCCTTAATAATGTTTTGACCTAACCGATTAGTTAGAAAAGAATCTGAGAATTGCATTAACGCTTCCAAGGTTAATAGACCGATTAGAATCATTGTCATATTTAACAACATTGGGGCATTGTGTTTCGACACAAAATTGTCAAACGTATATTGAATTAAGATGGGTCGAATTGGAGAAACGAAAGCAAATGTTACGGTTGCTATGACTGCAAGAGAAAAGTTCCCTTTGTAGAATCTAGCATACGCGAGAATTCTTTTTAGTAAAGTAAAATCAACTGTTTTGCCTGTTATTTTTGTTTCTTTTTTCGTCATATTCTATTTAAATCACCGATTCTCTTGCGCACTAAAATTATTCTTCAACGGCATCTAGTAAACCTTTTTTGTACTCTACATTCACTAAAAACAGACCACATGCAGGAACAGATAAGCCTGCTTCGGAACGAGTTTTACTTTCAATAACCTTGCTAAATTCTTCAAAAGTAATTTTCCCCTTACCCACCTTCAATATCGTTCCTACTATAGCACGTACCATATCCCTCAAAAATCGATTTGCAGAAATTGTGAAAACAATTGAATTCTCGTCTTCCGTCCACTCTGCTTTATAGAGTTTACAAATATTCGTTTTATTCTGTGTATTACTTTTTGAAAAAGCAGAGAAGTCATCATATTCAAACAATAATTGAGAAGCTTTGTTCATTGCTTTCACATCTAATTTTCCATATAAGAAATAAGCCTTATCTATTTCAAATGGGTCTTTCTTCTTGGTTATTACATATTGATATGTTCTACGGTATGCATCGTAACGAGCGGATGCGTTCTCCTGTACTTTAAAAATCTTTTGAATGGCAATGTCTTTGGGTAAAGCATGATTAAATTTCATGATCCAACGATCGTGATTTTCGATTAAATCATCATTAGTTGTATCGAAATGTGCAAAATATTTTTTTGCATGAACACCAGTATCTGTCCTTCCACAACCCATTATATTTATTGATTCATTGAGCAACCTAGAAAGCATTTCATTCAAAGTTTGCTGAACGGTAGATTTCGAATTCTTTTGAACTTGCCAGCCACTATAAGCAGTGCCATTGTATGATAACTGAATGAAATAACGTTTGAATTTTGAATTCACTAATTTTAATATATTTATAGCTTTGAAAAACGGTGACAAAGTTAGATTAAAATCTGTACAATCATTCACTCTTATCTCATCGTTTACAAACCAATAAAGACAAGGGTTCTATTAAACCTTAAAAAACTTTAAATAGATTTTAGCTTAACAATTTTTAACAGCCTAAAGACTTGAATTTATTGATTGGGACTTACTTTTGCATCGCTAATTAAGCGCTTAATCACTATTAAATTTAAAAAAATACGATGACTGACATCAAAGAATTAAACGAACGAATACAACGCGAATCTGCTTTTGTTGACTTGCTTACTCTTGAAATGGATAAAGTAATAGTGGGGCAAAAGTACATGGTAGAACGATTGCTGATCGGATTACTATCAAACGGACACATTCTACTTGAGGGGGTGCCTGGCTTAGCAAAAACTCTTGCGATTAAATCATTGGCTAATACTATTCATGCTAATTTTAGCCGTATCCAATTTACTCCAGACTTATTGCCTGCCGATTTGATAGGTACAATGATTTATAGCCAAAAGAAAGAAGAGTTTACCGTGAAACATGGTCCAATTTTCGCAAATTTCATACTTGCAGATGAGATTAATCGTGCTCCAGCAAAGGTCCAGAGTGCTTTGCTAGAGGCTATGCAGGAAAAACAAGTGACTATTGGAGAACAAACTTTTAAATTACCGAATCCATTCTTGGTTCTGGCAACACAAAACCCAATTGAACAAGAAGGCACTTACCCATTGCCAGAAGCTCAGGTGGATCGTTTTATGTTGAAAGTTGTAATTGGATATCCAAATAAAGAAGATGAACGCAAAATTATCCGTCAAAATCTAGCTGCAGAATATCCATCGGTAAATCAAATTTTAAAAACAGATGATATTTTGAATGCTCGCAAGGTAGTTAAAGATGTTTATATGGACGAAAAGATTGAAAAATATATCGTTGATATTGTTTTTGCTACTCGTTTCCCTTCCGACTACAAACTTAACAAGTTTGCTGGCCTGATAAGCTTTGGAGGCTCACCTCGTGCTAGTATAAATCTTGCTATGGCAGCTAAAGCATATGCATTCATCAAGCGAAGAGGCTATGTAATACCAGAAGATGTTCGCGCTATTTGCACAGATGTATTGCGTCATAGAATTGGTTTGACATACGAAGCAGAAGCGGAAAACATCACTTCCGAGATGATAGTGAATGAAATTCTGAACACGATTGAAGTGCCTTAGATTGGTTGAAAATTTGATTTACTTGGAAGTCGCAAATTGAATTTCATTTAATATTTTTATTCAAATTTTCAAATCAATCAATTTCAAATTGAATAAATGGAAACAGCCGAACTATTAAAAAAAGTCAGAAAAATCGAAATTAAAACACGAGGCCTCTCCAACCAGATTTTTTCTGGGGAGTACCACAGTGCTTTTAAGGGTCGAGGTATGACATTCAGTGAGGTTAGAGAGTACCAAGCCGGAGATGACATACGTTCGATTGATTGGAATGTAACAGCTCGATTTAATACACCATTTGTGAAAGTGTTTGAAGAAGAACGCGAAATGACCGTGATGCTGCTAGTCGATGTGAGCTCATCAGGAGAATTCGGAACGCAAAAACAACTTAAACAGGAATTAATTACCGAATTATGCGCTGTATTGGCCTTTTCTTCAATACAAAACAATGACAAAATAGGAATCATTTTTTTTACTGATAAAATAGAAAAATTCATTCCTCCTAAGAAAGGGAAAAGTCATGTATTACGAATTATTCGAGATTTAATTGAGTTTAAACCTGAACATAAAAAAACAAATATTGAACTTGCACTAAAATACCTTACAGGTGTCATCAAAAAAAGAAGCATTGCATTTGTAATTTCCGATTTTATGGACGATAATTTCAGTGATGCGTTGAAAATTGCAAACAAGAAACATGATTTAGTTGCCCTTCGAATATTTGATAAACGTGAAACAGAATTACCAAATGTAGGTTTAGTAAAATTCTTAGACGCTGAGACAGGGGCAATTAAATGGGTGGATACATCAGATAGAAAAGTTAGAGTTCATTTTAATGCATCCGCCTTAAAGAGAGAAGCTTTTTTGAAAGAAACCTTTAGCAGATGTGGTGTTGATTCAGCGAACATCAATACAGCTGATTCTTATGTTCAGCCACTTACGAATTTATTTAAACGTAGATAACAAAAGTCAACAGTCCTAGAATCATTTGTAACATTTGACGAGTTGGAACGGAATGAGAATATAAAAATGAAAATTAGAATTAGTAACATCAGACTTATTCCTCGAACACTAGCTAAGCTAATAATGTTTGGCTGGGTGGTTGCTTTTATTCTGTTGTGTTCAAATTCGTTTGCTCAAGAAATTAAAGCTACCGCGAGTTTAGATAGCAACACCATAAAAATTGGTCAACAAGTACAACTAAAGCTGAGTATCAAATATAGATTAGACAATGGTAAGCAAAGCAAAATCCAATGGCCTGAAATTACAGACACAATTAGGAAAGAAATTGAAGTGGTGGGCCAATCAAAATTGGACACCATCATTCCTAATAAAAACAATCCTACTGAATTTATTCAAACCAAAACCATTTATATAACTTCATTCGACTCTGGTTACTGGGCAATTCCCCCTTTGAAGTTTATGCTGAATAGTGACACAAATGGAATATTCACAGAACCTCTATTGTTGCATGTTGGAGGAATTTTAGTTGACACAACAATAGCCATAAGGGACATTAAACCTCCTTTTGATCAATCATATTCATTTATAGATTGGCTAAAGGATAACATGTATGTGGTCTGGGGGAGTTTAATTGCAATTTTGATTACTATTATTATCATTTACATGATTAAACGATTCAAAAAAGTCCCTCCTCCAATGATAACAATTGAATCACCCAAAATACCTGCACATATCATAGCATATGAAAAGCTAGAGAAGCTAAAAGGTGAAAAACTTTGGCAAGAAGGTAAAATGAAATTGTATTACAGCTCGCTCACAGATATTGTTAGAGAGTACATTGAAAATCGATTCAAGATTCAAGCATTGGAGCAAACGACAGATGAAATAATTGTTGGATTTAGAAATGTTGCGATTGATGAGGAAAGTAAAACGAAGCTAAAACAAGTCTTGGTTTTGTCTGACTTAGTGAAATTTGCGAAAGAACAACCTACTCCAACAGAAAATGAAATGTGTCTTGAAAATAGCTACGCTTTTATTAGCGGAACTAAAAAAGAAGAAGAATTAATTCAAAATAAATAAGTACAAGGTGTTTGATTTTTTTAATGATATAACTTTTGCGAACAAAGAACTATTTTGGTTAATGCTTCTCATTCCAGTAATAGCTGGATGGTACATTTGGAAAAACAAGTCATTGAACCCAGAGTTAAAAGTTTCCTCAATCAAACAATTTGAAGGAATAAAAGTTTCGGTTAAGCAGTATTTAGGTCATCTTGGCATCATACTGCGATTGTTCGCGATAGCATTAATTATAATTGTTCTGGCTCGTCCACAATCAAGGTCTAGTTTCAAGGATGTTAAAACGGAAGGAATTGATATTGTTCTTTGTTTGGATATTTCTGGCAGCATGCTTTCAAAAGATTTCAAACCCAATAGAATTGAAGCAGCTAAGGAAGTGGCACAAGACTTTATAGATAGTAGACCAAATGACAGAATAGGTTTAGTTATTTTTAGCGGAGAAAGTTTTACACAATGTCCACTTACTTCAGACCACGCTGTTCTAAAGAATTTGTTCGCTGGCATACATACTGGCATGGTTGCAGACGGAACAGCAATAGGTAATGGTTTAGCAACCGCTATAACCAGAGTAAAAGATAGTAAGGCAAAAAGCAAAGTAGTCATTTTACTTACAGACGGAGTAAATAATCAAGGCTCAGTGGCTCCACTTACTGCAGCTGAAATAGCTAAGGCTTTTGGGGTACGAGTGTATGCTGTGGGGGTAGGTACAATTGGCAAAGCGCTTGCTCCTATTGCAATGTATCCCGATGGCAGTTTCCAATATGGATATGTGGATGTAAACATAGACGAGAAAACACTTGGCGAAATCGCGGACATGACAGGAGGAAAGTATTTTAGAGCCACTGATAACGATAAACTAAAAAATATTTACAAGGAAATAGATCGATTAGAAAAAACAATATTCGAGGAGAAGAATTTTACCAATAAGGCAGAACATTATTTACCGTTTGCGGTAGCTGCAGCAGTGCTACTTTTACTTGAGTTTTTATTAAAAAATATCTTTTTAAGAAGTATACCATAAACAATGTTTCAATTAGAACATAAATATTATCTATACACGTTAGGATTCATTCCTGTATTCGTGCTTATTTACTTTTTATTGAATATTTGGCGAAAACGCGCTTTGAAAAGCTACGGTGACATATTAGTAATTCAGCAATTATTTCCAGATGTATCAAAGGCTAAACGATTTTGGAAATTTATTCTTTTCTCATTCGCTTTCGCATTTCTTATATTGGGAATTGTAAACCCTCAAGTAGGAACTAAGCTGGAAGAAGTGAAAAGGAAAGGCGCAGATTTGATGATTTGTTTGGACGTTTCAAATAGCATGAGAGCTGAAGATTTAACACCCAACAGGCTAGAAAAGGCAAAACAAGCGATTTCAAAATTACTTGACAAGTTAGAAGGGGATCGAATTGGAATCATCGTTTTTGCTGGTCAAGCTTATGTTCAATTACCAATCACAACTGATTACTCTGCAGCAAAATTATTTTTAGAGAGTATTAACACTGATTTAATACCTACTCAAGGTACAGATATTGGTGCTGCTATTAGCCTTTCGGTGGAGTCATTTGGTAAAGATGAAGGAAAAAACAAAGCCATTATAATTATTACTGACGGAGAAGACCATGAGGAGGGTGCGATTAAAGCAGCTGAGGCTGCGACTGAAAAAGGAATTGCGATTCATACAATTGGGATGGGTTCGGTAGAAGGAACACCAATACCAGTTTTCAGAGGAAACGTACGTGAAGGATTCCGAAAAGATAAAGAAGGAAATACTGTTGTTACTAAATTAAATGAACAAACGCTTCAGCAAATTGCTTCAACTGGTGGAGGCATTTACGTCCGTGCTTCTAATTCTGACACAGGATTGAATAGTGTATTAGATGCAATAAACAAATTGGAGAAAAAACAATTTGAAAGCAAAATGTATAGTGACTATGAGGATCGTTTTCAGTGGTTTGTTTCAGCTACTTTATTATTATTATTAATTGAAGTGTTTCTATCTGAACGAAAAAGTAAATTGTATCAACGCTTAAACTTATTTGGGAATGAGAAGTTGTAAGCAAATCACACATTACAATTGGGTTAAGGTAAGCATCCTAATGTTGCTGTTTACTCTTTATGTTTCAAGTTCCTTGTTCGCACAACAAGACAAAAAATTTATTCGCGATGGAAATAAAGCATATGAAAACAAAAAATTCAATGAGGCAGAAAAAAACTACAGTAAAGCACTAAACAAAAATAGTAATTCCTACAAAGGAGCATTTAATCTTGGGGATGCTTATTACAAACAAAATAAATTTGAAGAGGCTGCGGAGCAATTCCAAGCTGCAACTCATCACTCCACTTCAAAAGACACTCTTGCAAAGGCTTATCATAATTTGGGTAATTCATTACTAAAATCAAAAAAATATGAAGATGCTTTGAATGCTTACAAAAATGCTTTGAAGAACAACCCGAATGATGAAGACACTCGTTACAATTATTCTTACGCTCAACAAATGTTGAAACAACAACAACAGCAGCAAAAAAAGGATAAAGACAAAAAGGACAAGAAGGACAAGAAAGACGATAAGAAAAAGGACAAAAAAGAACAAGACAAAAAGGACGAAAATAAAAAAGACGAACAAAAACAAGACAAAGAAAAACAAGATAAAGAAAAAAAGGAGCAACAAAAGATTTCGAAAGAAGACGCCAAACGTCTTTTAGATGCTCTTCAAAATGATGAAAAAAACCTTCAAGATAAAATGAAGAAAGCTAAAGTGAAAGGAGAAAAGTTACAAATTGAAAAAGATTGGTAGTTTTGTTTCTTTTTGTCTATTATAATATTTGGAATTGATTTATCAATATAAAGAGTGAGAAAAATAACTTACATATTACTATTGTTTGTGATGGTTGCTGAGACCACCTTTGCACAAAAATTTACGGCAACAGCAAGTAAGACAAAAGTTGCAGTGGGCGAAACTTTCCAACTTACTTTCTCCTTAAATGCAAATGGAACTAATTTTAAAATGCCAGCTCTCAATGAATTTGATGTGTATTCGGGCCCGAACCAAAGCACATCAATGTCATTTGTTAATGGTGCAATGAGTCAATCAATAACCCTTTCGTACATAATTGCTGCTAAAAAAGAAGGAAAAGTTACAATCACTCCAGCGAGTGTTAGTGTTAATGGAGCAAATGTTCAGTCTAATTCTTTAGTTATTGAAGTTGTTAAAGGTGGTACATCTACTAACCCTAACCCAAATAGTCAGAATCAGCAACAGAATCCTTCATCTCCTTCAAATGACGGCATAGGAGACAATTTATTTGTTCGAACATCCGTTAACAAAACAAAAGTCTTTCAAGGGGAACAAATTACTGTAACTCACAAAGTATATACAAGATACCAACTAAGAGGTTTTCAAGACATTAAATTCCCTGATTATACAGGATTTTGGTCACAAGATGTCCCTTCAAACAATCAACAAATACAGGTTGCGAATGAAAACGTGGATGGTGTAGTATACAGTGTAGCTGAGTTGAAAAAGACTTTTATCTTTCCTCAGCGAAGCGGTAAATTGCAAATTGAACCCATGAAAGTTGAAGTGGTGGTTCGTAAACAATCAAACAAACGCCCTCGCGATATCTTCGACCAATTTTTTGGTGGAGGATACGAAGATGCCACTTATTCTGTAAAAAGCAAACCTATAATCATTGATGTTACCCCATTGCCTGAGGCGAATAAACCTGCCAATTTTGCGGGAGCGGTGGGTGATTTTTCGTTCAAAGCAGAAGTGAACAAAGATAATGTTAAAGCAAATGATGCGATTAACCTTACGGTAACAATTAATGGAAAAGGTAATATCAAATTGGTAGATCCATTAAAAATAAATTTCCCAGAAGATTTTGAGACATACGATGCGAAAACGAAGGACAATATTTCGACTAGTGCTAGTGGTGTAAGTGGAAGTAAAACTTTTGATTATTTGGCAATTCCTCGCCACGAAGGTGATTACAAAATTGAACCAATCAGTTTTAGTTACTTTGATCCTGAGAAAAAACAATACATCACGCTACCTTCTCCCGAATTTAAAATTCATGTTGATAAAGGAAAAGATGGTGAAGCAGGGACGAATTTGTTCAACCCTCGAAGTAAAGAAGAC
>CAIWDF010000130.1 GCA_903911435.1 uncultured Bacteroidota bacterium | reverse complement strand
TTGTTTTTAGGATTAAAAAGTAAAGATATGAATCAGATAATTTTCATGCGGTATGTGTGTTAATTTTTTTTCATACTACTTTATGAAATAAAAAAAAGGGGGGGCGACCTGCCAGTATGAAGTTTCAAGCATTTAATTACGTTTGTCGCGTGGCGAAAGAGACGAGCTTTTAATCCCCCCTTTTTTTTACTTCATAAATCTTTCAAACGATATCTATGACCTGACCAAATTATTTTCTAAATAATTTTCAACATACGGTGTTCCTCGTTTTACCACTGTCAGTACTCTGCTTAATAGTTTGTTCCTTATTGCATTGATTACACTCATTTTCTTCTTTCCCTCTCCTACTTTTCGATTATAATATTGTTTTATATCAGGCACATACTGAGTGCTGGATATAGCAGCCAAGTGCAAAGTAGATTTCAAGCCCATATTTGCAAAGTTGGATGTACCTGTTTTGCCCTTTACGCTTGTGCCAGATGTATGCGAAAAAGGCGCTACACCGCAATAACAAGCCAATTGCTTTATTCCTGTCATTCGGGTAAACGAATGCGTGTAAACCATCAGCTCTATTGCTAATACAGGACCAACGCACTTCACTGAAGTAACCAATTGAAAGATTCTTTTCAACTCTTCATCCGAATTGATCAGCTCTTGCATTCGTTTTTCAATCGCTTGTTTGCTTTTCATAAGACCTGTTAATGCAGGTTTGTTGATTAACTCCAACTCTCTGCCTGATACTTTATCCACTCGCTTCAGTTCTTTTATTGATACTTTTAACGACTGAATGCTTTTCTTAATCCGCTTGCGGCTGCTCATTAAATCTTTAATCAACTGAAGTGTTTTGTTACCTGGCTGTACAAGCTTTGCTTTGTCGCCATTGGTCATTGCATAGCGGGCTATACGATAAGAATCCACCTTATCATTCTTGCCTCTTGTCATGCCCATACTTCTTTTCAAATGAAGTGCTGATTCCATCCAGACATTCGCTCCCCGAAGCAACAGATACTCCACCAACTCGCGAGTGTAAACACCTGTATGTTCTATGCAAAACAAGGCATCCGAGTAGTTAAATACTTTTGTTGAATTCAACCAGGTTTCCATTTTCTTAAAACCTTTTTTGTTGTTTTCAAACAGGTGATGTTCCTCAAACCCTTCATAGTTGATGAAGGAATAATCCATGGTAAGCTTGGAAGCATCAATTCCGATGAAACTTTGTTGTTTTTTCTTTTGTTCTTTCTTATTTTTCATAATTTTACGTTTGCAAAAAAAGAGTTAACCAAGGGTTATGTATTACTCGAAACCTTTATAATAGGCCTGTGAACCTTAATATCTATTTGAGTCGACATAACCGAGAAGGCAGGGCACTTAATCGTTTGATAGGCCTTAATACCTTGTTAGCGCATAGGTCGCCCTGCTTTCGGTTAATTTCTTTTTTTTGTTATTTATAAACAAATATAATTTACTTTTAGATTCAGAGTGCAAGTCTAAAGGTTATGGGCAAGTTTAAAAAACGACATAGCGGAAGACACGAATAAATATTAACTTTGTACTTCTTAACAAGCATTTACAAATGACAAGAACTAAAATAAAAAGTGGAGACCAGAATCAACTTTAATAAACGGGGCGACACCGAAAAGCCATAAGAGTAAGACAATAATAAGAGACCAAATGAAAAAATCTTCAAATTTTATTCTAATAATAATTTCCCTTCTGTATTTTCAAATGCAGAGCAAGGGCCAAAGTGCTCAATGCGCTGCTGATTTCATACATAACAATCTAATGCAAACCGATTCTGCTTATCGGAATCAAATCGTTACCCTTGAATCGCAAGTTGAAGCCATTACTCAAAATCACGCAAATAATGAATTAAGATCTACCCTATATACCATTCCAGTTGTTGTCCATGTTATACATTTAGGCGAGCCTATTGGAACAGGTTCCAATATTACGGATATTCAAATTCAACAAGCTATTGCAGGACTTAATGACCGCTTTAGAAATATAAACGGTTTAGGCGTTGATGTTGAATTGGAATTTTGCCTTGCAAGTAAAGACCCAAACGGTAATTCAACCAACGGCATTAACAGGGTTGATGGTTCAAGTGTTCCAAATTATTCAGCAAATGGGATAACACCAACGGGTAATCCGTGCAGCGGAGCAGTTGCAACTGTCATAAAAGACTTAAGTAGGTGGCCTGTTTCTGACTATTATAATATTTGGGTAGTTAGCGAAATATGTAATGGTGGATTTGTTGGATATGCATCGTATCCAGTTGGTGGACTTTATGATGGATTAGTTATTGTTTCCACCTCTATGACAAGTACCAGTGGAACATTACCTCATGAAGTTGGTCACGGCTTTTTTCTTTATCATACCTTCAATGGTGATGGTGGTAATGTTTCTTGTCCGGTAGACACCAATTGTCTTATAGATGGAGATCGTGTATGCGATACGCCACCTCATAAACAAAGCGATTGCGGAACAACGAATCCATGTACTTCGTCTGGTGTGTGGGATAACAGCCGGTATAATTATATGGCTTATTGCCCTTTAGTCAACAGATTTACTCAAGGGCAGAAAGATAGAATTAGAGCTACAGCCATTGTTGCGCCCAGAGCAAGTTTACTAACTTCAGTAGGTTGTGGGCCTTTAGGAATTAATGAAAGTAGTAGTAGTAATATGTTTTCTGTTTTTCCTAATCCAGCTCAAAGTGTAATCAATGTAAAAGCAAATATAAAGCTTATAGGCTCAGCTTATGTGATTTATGATAATACAGGTAAATTAGTTTTAACAGGAAAAATAACTTCTGAGAATACAGTTATTGAATTGGATAATTTATCAGATGGTATTTATTTGTTCAGTGTGGGAGAGAATTTGAAACAGACATTTAAGGTGATAAAGGAATAAGCCAGCCCTTAACAGCACATTTGCGAATATGGCGGGTTTAGTGGTAAATGAAACATTCTGCTTCTAATAAACATTAGCGGTAAAATGAATGATACTGCTACTAAGTCCGCCACATCGCAAATCTGCAAACCGTTATCGGCAAGTTTAGCAGAACGCGAACGAAACCGAAAACGCAACGGGGTAGCTGAAAACCGAACAGAGTAAGCAAACAAAAAAAACAAAAACAAAATGAAAAAATTACTTATGACTACAATCGTAATCTTTGGATTGGCGACAATTACAATGGCACAAGTGCCAACTTATGTGCCGACAAGTGGACTAGTTGGTTGGTGGCCTTTTACAGGCAATGCGAATGATGGCAGTGGGAATGGAAATAATGGAACTGTGAATGGTGCAACATTAACATCAGATAGGTTCGGAAACATAAATCAGGCATATAGTTTTAATGGCGTAAGTGATTTTATTGAAGTACCTGATAGTCCTACCTTTAATATTTCAAATGTAACTATATCCTCTTGGTATAATGCAGTTGATTATTCTGACGGAGGAGTTGGTGGGCAAAGAATAATAGTTAGCAAACGAGAGCCTAGTGGTTGGGGGAATGCTTTTCAAATGGGTTTAGGGTTGAGCAGTTTTAATCAAGCTGCTGCAAATTGGACAATTAGCGGAATAAATGGTAGTTTTAGTTTTTTAGATGCCAGTTTAGTACCAAACATTTGGTTTCACTTTGTTTATACTCACGATAATGATTCAGCAAAAATATATATAAATGGCAACCTTGTGCAGAGTATAGGGATTATAGGCGGTTTATCAATCAATACTCTACCAGTCAGATTTGGGCAACGCCCTAATGGATGGCATCCATTCAATGGCAAACTTGATGATATAGGTATTTGGAATCGTGCATTAACACCAGCAGAAATAACTGCTTTGTATATTTCAAATACAGTTGGTATAAACGAATTTTCAAAAAACAATCAAATTTCATTTTATCCTAACCCAGCTACTGATGTAGTATTCATAGAATCTAATTCAGACATTCATCAAATAAAAATTATGAACGTACTTGGACAAGTAGTAAAAACACTTCAAACAAACTCAAAACGAATTTCAGTTTCAACAACAGACTTACCCGACAATATTTATTTTATTCAAATCAACAATTCAAATATTCCTATGAAACTTATTAAAACACATTAAAAGAAATAATTTAAATAATATCCGATGGAAGAAATATTGAATAACTTAAATGTTGGTGATACATTATACACAACAGCTCGAGGAACTAATTATTTATTTATTAGCCGAAGTTATGACGGTGGTGTCAAGTATTCAATAAATCTAAACCCAAAGATATTGCCGCTAAATACAATCAATACAGCTGTTAATGATTCTTTAAATAATATAGTTATAAACACACAATGGTATAGAAATTATAACCCAAATGAATACAGAACTCGCCCTTGTAATCTTTCTATTTTAAGAGAATTGCTGAACCTATTTAACAATCAATGAAGACAAAGAAAACCAGCCGATAACATAGGTAGCCGTTGCACAACCCTCTTTTTAAAACAAAAATAAAACAGAAAACGGAAAAACCGACCTCAATAGATGCGTTTTAAGAGAGGATGGGATTTTGGGGATGGAATGTAG
>CAIWDF010000129.1 GCA_903911435.1 uncultured Bacteroidota bacterium | reverse complement strand
TTCTTTTGCTCAAAGAAGACAAAGGGTACTCTTCTCCTATCGGTGTTTTATATTTCGAATATTATGATGATTTGGAAAGTTTAAACAAACGCATCGAAGCTGATAAGGAACAGATACAATGCATTGTTTCTTCTTGTTCTTCTATCAAAAACACGGTGCCGTTTGGTCAAGCCCAATGCCCTGCATTGACAGACTATGCAGACGGTGTAGACACTATGAAGTTTTTAGCCTCGTTGTAATATTCAACAGGAAAAACATAATAGATTAGTTTGTTCGTAAAGAACAAACTAATCTTCTGTTGTTTCATGCCAAGGAAAATTGCCACTTCCTTTCGAATTTTCCCAATAGAATTTACTTCGTTTCGAATCATAGTTTCCTATCTCATTCATGGTTTCGGCATCGTATAATCGTCCATTCACCATCACATATTTAGTACTTTCAGTATTTCTAATATTTTCGAGTGGATTTTTATCCATCACAATCAAATCTGCAAGTTTTCCTTTTTCAAGCGAACCGATTTGATCTCCCATTCCAATGTAATCAGCTCCATTCTTCGTAGCACATCGTATTGCTTGAAGCGGAGTCATACCGCCCATTTGCAACATCCACAATTCCCAATGAGCACCTATACCTTGAATCTGTCCATGCGAACCCATATTTACTTTAACACCAGCATCTGCTAATTTTTTACACGAACGCGAAACCTGCATCCATCCCCATTCGTACTCTGAATCTGGTATCATGGTGCGTTCTCGCGAGCGCGAATCAATAATGGATCGAGGAAAGAAATTTAACAATCGCTTATTTTCCCAAACATTTGTTTTTTGGTACCAATAATCTTCTCCATTTATAGCTCCATAACTCACAATCAAGGTTGGAGTATAGCCTGTTTTGCTGGCACTCCATAATTTAATAACATCATTACTCAAATCAGCTATCGGAATATTGTGTTCAATACCTGTATGTCCATCAAGTATTTCACTCATGTTGTCAAAAAATGTCGAACCTCCTTCCGGCACAACCATAACTTTCAAATCGCGAGCGGCAGCAATCACTTGCTGACGTTGCTCCCTGCGAGGTTGATTATAACTTTTTACAGAAAATGCACCGAAAGCTTTTGTTCGTGCAATAGCCGAACGTGCATCATCATAACTATTTATTACTGCTTTAAAATCTCCTTCTGCTCCATACAATATTGTACCTGTTGAAAATATTCTTGGCCCTACCATGTATCCGGCTTTCACCATCTCCGACTGAGAAAAAACCATCTCTGAAGTTGATGATGGGTCGTGAGTTGTCGTAACACCATAAGCCAAATTGGCATAATAACTCCATTGTTTTTGAGGGCTTGGCCCTACTCTCCATGTACTCAAATGCGAATGTACATCGACCATTCCTGGCATTATTGTTTTCCCTGAGCAATCAATTACTTTTGCATTAGCAGGAACTTTCACTTCATCATTTTTTCCAATCTCTTCAATCTTATTATCTTTAATTATTAAAGTTCCATTTTCAATTACCTCATCACCTTTCATCGAAATAATTCTAGCACCTTTCAGCACAACATATCCTGCAGGTTTATCACTCATTAATTCCAATCCTACCTTCACTCCTACGCTGTCCATTGCAGGTATTTTGTTTGGTGAACCTTCTAAAAAAGTGAACCTATCTTTAATATTATCTGTAAAATATTCATCACTATAAGTCCAGTGTATTTTTTTACTGTCCACACTCCACTCAATATTTTGTCCAGCATCTTTTGCTATCTGAGTAACTGGCAATGCCCCTGTATTGGCTGACAAATCAATAGGTTTACCTGTTTTGGGAAATATTGCAACGTACGCTTTGAACAATTCTATAAAGCTTACCCAATTACCATCAGGACTAGGAACTACCGATGTTGCATATTTTGAAGTAAAATGAGTCACCGTTTTTTTGTCTTCAATTCCAATGCTCTTGTAAGCCTTGCCTTCTCCTTCTTCAGTTTGATAAAAGATTAGATCACTTCCCATGAATCTTGGGTTTTCTCCATCTTTAGTCACCAAAACAGGTTTCGCGTTCGGGTTATTCTCCATAATGTAAATACCAGGGTTCACACAAAAGGTATATCCCATATGGTCATTTCCCGATTCTTTTTGATACACAATATATTTTCCATCAGGAGAAAAATGGGGCGTGCGATAAATTCCTTTTTCAGAACTTAATTTTATTGGCTTTTTGTCTTTTAAATTCAATTTCCAAATACTTCCCATGTTCTCATCATTCCAGCAAGTGTAAACGATTTCATCATTTTGCACCGAAAATGAAGGTTCAAATTCAAAATCCTTCGAAGATGTTAATCTTATAGGTGTTCCATTAGGCAAGTCTTTTATCCACAAATATCCCGCAGCATTGAATACTAAGTGTTTCTCATCAGCAGATGTAGTTGCATTTCTAATCACTCTCACATTAAATTTATCAGGTGCTACTTCCTGTCTAAATTTTAAAGCATCCACCACTTTATGCTTAGCATTTACCGTAAACGGAATTTCCTTTGCTTGCATTTTTTCAATGTCCACATTCATAATTTTTCCATTAGCCCATATAATAATGTGTTTTTCATCCAACCAATTAAAGTTTGTATACACTCCAAATATAGCCCATGCCTCTTGTTGGTCTTTACTCAACTTATCATAAACCGGCCATTCTTCGCCCGTTTCTAAATTTCTTAAATACAATACCGAAGCCTCATGCACACGTTTCACAAAAGCTAATATTTTTCCATTCCTAGAAATCTGAGGGCGAACCGCTCCTCCTGAACCACCTGTTATATCTTCTGTTTCGCCAGTCTGTCTATCATACCTTTTGATCACATAAATTTGTTTGTTGGGATCTTTGTTATACAAAAACATCCCACCAGGATACATATCCTCACTATAATACACATATCTACCATCATCCGAAACACAAGGCTCACCAACATCTTGCTGTGAATTTTTCTTCACTGTCAATTGTAAACCTTCTCCCCCAGAAATATGGTAAAGCCAGATTTCACCAGCTCCTAAAGAACGGGTGGAAGTAAAGTGCTTTCTTGCAATAATATACTGTCCATCAGGTGTCCATACAGGATTATTCAACAATCTGAAATTTTCTTTGGTTATCTGTTTTGCATCTGTACCATCAGCATTCATTGACCATACATTATTTCCTCCGCCAGCATCGGATGTAAAACAAATCTTTTTCCCATCAGAAGAATATCTTGGTTGCACCTCATAAGCCGCCCCTTCTCTCAAAACTTTAGCCACTCCACCTTCTACAGGCATGGTATAAATGTCACCTAACATGTCAAAAATAATTTTTTTTCCGTCACCACTCACATCTAAATTCATCCAAGTGCCCTCGTTGGTAGTAAAATCAACCTCTTTAAAGTTTCCTTTAACCGTTGCTACATCCCACTTTTTTTCCTTTTCATTCCCTTTGTCCTTTTGACCAAAACTCAAAACACACAAAAAACAGAATACTACAAATAGTTTCAATTTCATCTTAGATATATATTTAAATTAATAATGCTAAATAACTAATAAAACTTCAATACTCCAAAATGTTTTTATAAATGGTAAAATTCAATTAATAAATCGTAAAAAAACACATCGATTAAATTTTAAATATTAAGGTCTCGAATTTCAACATTTTTAACGTGTGAAAATCTATACACAAACAGAGTAATTTATAAATCGATTTCGATTCTTGAAAAATATAAAATTAGAATTTTAAAGGTAATCAGGAAGTGAAGAGAAATTGCAAGCATTGATGCAT
>CAIWDF010000128.1 GCA_903911435.1 uncultured Bacteroidota bacterium | reverse complement strand
GAAATTCTTCTTAACTAATCTGAGCCTTTTATAATTATTATAGTTTATACAAAATGCTTAATTGATAAGTTGTTCCCCATCGATAGCGATCATAAAATATATTGTAACCATCATCATACTTATAAGCTCGAGTTATGTATTCATTTAAAATATCCTTTATGGTAAAACTTGCGCTAAAGTGTTTCCCTATGTTTTTAGTAAGTTTAAAATCTAATAAATTGCGTTGCAATTCATAAATATCAGGTGTGCTTTTATTGTTCGAACCGATGACCAATCTGGGTCCTTGAATATTATAACTTAAAGTCGCTGTAAATTTTAGACTATCGGAAGTATATGACAAAATTGCATTGACAATATATGGAGCTTGACCAAACATGGGACGCTTAACTGTATCTTCATATGACACAAGTGTGGCACCTCCTACATAATTAGTGGTAGTCCTCACGAAAGAGGTATACGATTTTACCAAAGTAACATTTGCTCTTAAATCAAGTCCTTTTATTATTGCTTTTCTTCCTTCCAATTCTATTCCTGTCACATTCGACTTGTCGACATTTTGCCAGTAAAAATTATCGGCTCTTTCTAATTCAATATGATCTTTGAAATCTTTATAAAAAACACTTAATGATAGATTATCTTTATTCTTGAAATAAGATTCAATTCTAAAATCATAGTTTTTTACATGAGCAATTTTTAGATTCGGGTTTCCAGTAACATTGGTTTGTAATTCGTAATCAAAGGTGGTAATATCTGAAAGTTCGCGTATACTCGGTCGAGCAACACTTTGACTATATCCTATTCTAATGTTTATAGGGTTTTCGTCTCCACTGACTAATTTATAAATCAAGTTAGCACTTGGCAAATAGCTTATTTCATTCAAGGTTCCTGGTGCAGCTGGGGCGTATCCTTCTTTGTAATACCTGCGAGGATCATTCGCAGATAAACCTAACGAATCGAACTTTACAACATCTGTTAACACATTGGTGTACTCAACACGCAATCCTCCAGTTATTCTAATGCGTGGTATTATTGAATAATCTGCCATTAAAAAAGCTGCTTTAATCGAGCTTCTTCCAAAGGAATGATCAGTTGGAACATTATCCCTATTATAATACCAAAGGAGAGTGCTATAAGGAGTTCCTGTCGTAAGATCATTGCCAGATGAAACACCAAATTGATTTAAACTTAAGTAAGAATCAATATCATCATTCTGAAGAACTGGAGTATGCAAGCCATCCTTTCCAAGAAAGTAATTGTATTGGTCGTTTTTAATTTTATCAAATTGATAGGCTCCTCCAAATTTTAGTTTTCGAGGTAATCCTGGTTTATTCCCTAGAGGAATTTCGGCTGAAATATGAGAATCAAAAAGATTATCAGAAAGGTATCTGTAATAACGATTTATTGGATTTACTCCAGGGTCGAGGCCATAACTGTTCGTTTGAGTATTGGCTTCATAAGTCAGGTACTTAAAATCAGGAGCATTGCTATTCCCTTTGGTATAGGAAGCATTTAATTCAATTTTTAATTTTGGTTTTGGTAGGTAATGTTCTGATTTTAATTGATACACCATTTGTTTCCGCGATTCATAAAATTGTGCCTTGGTCAATGTGTTCTTTATGTTATCGTAACCACTTGTTACACTATTCAAACCGTATACATTGGGCATAAACAAAAATGAAATGCTATTATTTGTGTTCAATTTGTAGGCTAGATTAACCAAAGCACTCCAACCGTTTGTTTCCTTGCTTGAATATTGACCCTTTTGTGATTCTACTTTTTCTAAATCAGGTTTCGGTCTTTCAGCATTTGAATTTGGATCAGAAACTGTAGAGTTTGCATATCTAAATCCGGCAATAAACCCAAGTGGTTTTCCAAATAATTGTAACTGATCACCGACACTAAAACTCTGACTGAAATTTAACGGTGCTTTACGCTGAGTAGTGTTCCAATTATCTGGAAAAGATTGGCCTGATTTAGCCGCTCCAGCATTGATAGTAGCATAAGCCTGTGATTGGTAATTCCCATGATAATAGGAGGTTTTAGCTGCAACAAAAGCAGTATGATCATTAATTAGAGCAGGTGCAAGTAACCCTAATTTTACCAGTCCAAGTTTGAAATATAAATCATTGTTGTCTCCATTATTCCATCCTGTAATTCCTAAAGATTTAAAATAACTGCCCAAACCTAAGGCTACAAATTCTTGATATTCTCCAGGACTGCTAACTGCAGATTGAAACTGTGCATGATCATGTTCGCGAAAACCATTATCATATCCCATCCAATCGCTTGAGCTTCGTTGTGAACTAATAACATCTTTAAAAGTTGATTGATTATTATACCCTACTGTAGATTCAATATTCAAGGTCAATTGTTCGGGATAATCTTTAGTTTCAACAGATATATAAGCTCCCGCCCAATCGCCTGGTAGGTCGGGGCTTGCGGTTTTGGTGATAATTATATTGTCGACCAAACTAGCAGGAAACATATCGAGTTTGATATTATTTGTAAATGGATCAAGTGTAGGAATACGGTTTCCATTGATTGTTGTTTTTACGTATCTATCACCAATTCCTCTAACTGTGATGAATCCACCATTAGTTGAAACTCCCGTAACACGTGCTACTGCGGCAACAACGTTTGCATCACCTGTTTTTTTCATGGTTTCAGATGAAATGTAATCGATGGAGGTGGATGAATTTTTCTTAATATTCTCCATGTAATATTCTTTAGCTTTCGAAGATTTAGCAACCACTTCCACGACAGTTAGTGCTTTAGAAGCTGTTTCCATGTTAAAGTCTTTCACAATTACTTCCCCTTTCTTAAGATGAACTTTCTCTTCAATGGTTTGATAACTTACATAAGAAACTACTATTGTCTGTTCAGTAGAATCGGTTATCTTAAGCGAGTAGTTACCGTCAAGATCGGTAATCGAACCAACCCCAGGTTTCTCTTTAAGAGTAACGGTAACTCCAATAAGTGTTTCACCACTCTTCTCACTTATCTTACCACGAACAACTCCTTGTGACAAAAGAATGGAATTGAAAAGTAAAAAAGCAACTATTATTGAAAATAGTTTTTTCATAGAATATTCATCAGATTTCAATAAACAAATAACTCAAAACCCTTGAAGTCTTGAGTTATTTGTTATGTTGTTCAATTATGTAGATTTTAGTATTTGATAATCTTCTTTGTAGATTTTAGTCCGTTCAAATTAAATTCAACAAAATAAATACCTTTTGAAAACGAAGAAACATCAACCTTTTCTGAATACTTTCCGAATATCGAACCGATGTTTTTTTCCACCAATTGATTTCCTAGAATGTCAATTACTTTGTACGAATTAACTTCGCTTTTTTCGGAAGAATATATATCAATATTAAATAATTCATTTACTGGATTTGGGTATACTCTCAATGAAGATTCTTTTGCAACATTGATTTGAGGAACATCAACAGTGTTGCTACAAAAACTTAAATTTGGATTTTGAATTTCTGTTCCTACAGCATTTTGAGCTACATAGGTTTCTGTTCCACCTGATGGTGTTCCTAATTGAAGATTTAAGTTGAAACAGAAAATCCCATCTGTAGTAAACTGACCGATTAGAACTTTGTTAACTAACGAATCGGGACCGTAAACTCCACCTAAACAAGCAATCGATCCATTGTCAGTTGAAAATGTACTTCCTACTTGACTTAGATTATCAAACGTATCCCAACCCGTTGGTTGAGGTCCACTGGTTATTCCTACAAATGTTACTGCTCCTGGGGTATGTGTACCAGAAACAGCAATCATTCCATCTTGACTTGTTAATGGAGTGCCAGCTGTTGGGTCGTTATTTTGAAGAATTCCATCCGTATTTACAATGGTTGAAACGCCATTGTCATCCGTTTTCATTACTCCCCATTGGTTTGTACACGTTGCCCCTGCAGTAAACCAAGAATCGAGCATTACTGAATTATGAGATGCTTGCACTTTAGTATATGTTGGTGTGGTTGCTCCTCTGTCTTCATTATTAAAGAAGGTGGTGGTAGTTGAAATTGAAAGGGTTTGAATATGTGCTGGAGCAGAAATGTAAGTTGCTCCGTATAGCGCTTGATATTTGTAACCAGGCAACATGTCTACAAATATTCTATAAGTTACCGAACCAACAGGCAAAACGCCAACACTTCCAGCTGCATCATTCGCATCTGAAACATAATATTTTTCAACGATTAAATTTTCTAAACCTTGTGCGTTTACAAAATTACAAAGCAGACCTAATGTCGTACCGAGTACTAATTTTTTAAGGGTATTTTTTTTCATTTGTTATTATTTATTTATATTGGTTATTTATTGTGTATTTCTAAGGCCTTCGAATAAAAGTTCATTGTTTTCTGGATTTTTAGATACGAACTGTATTGTTGAACCTTTCGGAGTTCCTATCTGAATATTCAATTCGTACGAAAGTTGACCATCGGTTGTTAATTGTGCTATCAGTATTTTATTGCTTGATGTTACTCCTTTCATTCCTCCAAATATTGCCCAAGAACCATTATCAGTTGTAAACGATGATCCCGAATTTCTACTATTAAAAAAGATTGGATCGATACCAAAAAAAGTTATCGGTTTTATTTTTTCAATTTTAATTCCATCTGCCTTTTTAAAACAAGACGATTTAATAATCGACCCATCTATATCTTCATCAAGCGGTACACCTTGATGCGACTCTGTAGCTGCACCTATTGTCAACCAAGAATCATAGGCAACTGAACTTTTATTTAAGTTTTGTGAATAGATTTTGTCACCTGTTGCATTACCATCAATAACATTATTAAAAAAGGAAGTAGTGGAGGAAATAGTGAGTTTGTGATTAGGAACTCCAAATACTGCTTGTATCGAATAACCAGGTTTTAAATCAACATATATCCGATATGTAATTGATTTTTTCGGGATGTTTCCACCAACAGTATCCTTTATTTCTTTAGAATCAATAAGGGCATATTTTTCGACAATGATAGCTTCCAAAGCAGTTTTGTCTTCGTCTGTCAATTTGCCGACCAATTGTGCGTTTGACGAATCACACATTAAAAAGAAAATGAATACAAATAGTATTTTTGTTATAAACTGCATTTTTTTTGAACTAAGCGTATAGAGATTATTTACTTTTTTGATTACTATTTTATGATGCAAAGAAACTTGGATTGGATTTCCTTATTTTAAACCAATTGTTAAACTTATTCTTACAACTATTACGATTTAGTAAATTTTAAAACACTAAATTTTAATTCGTGTTAACTTTAAAATAACACTTGAGGATTTGTCATTTAATTGAGACTTCACCTTGAACAATCGATTCGAATGAAATGATAACACTTATTAGATTGATATAGGTTCGGCAATGGAAAGTATATAGCCAACACCTCTAATGGTTTTAATATAGTTACCACCAAGTTTTTTTCTTATTTTTCTAACATGAACGTCTAGTGTTCGATTATCAGGACTCATTTCGTACCCCCAAATCAATTTTACTATTTCTTCACGAGTCACCACCTTTTGAGGCGTTTGAGATAGTAAATAAAGCAATTCAAATTCCTTACGTGGTAAAACCAGTCGCTTACCATCGTTATACACAAGGTATTCTTCTTTGTTAATCACCAAACCATTTGGAATAGGTTGATTAATTGTATGATCAAGCATTTTATGTCTTTTTAGTATTGCTCCTATCTTTTTGAGAAACAATCTAGGTCTTGTTGGTTTGATGATGTAGTCGTCAGCCCCTGAATTGAGAGCTGTAATGTGCGAATAGTCATCATTTCTTTCGGTATAAAAAACAATAGAGGTTTCATCTAATTCTTTTATCATTCGCAACTCCAGACAAAATTCTATACCATCCATCCCAGGCATAAGTAGCTCTGTAATGATTAAGTCTGGAAGAACATTAGCAGCTATTTTCAAGGCTTCTTCGGTACTCGTACTTTGGATAGTTTCATACTCAGCAGGAACTAAAATTTCGTTCAAAGCAGCTAATTGTTCTTTATCTTTATCAATAATGAGTACACGTAATTTTTTCTTCATTCTTCAGTCTATTTTTATTCAATGTTAATTCAATAAGCATTGATGAAATATTTCCTGCACAAAAATGAACCTTACTTATTATCTAATGTTTAGCTTTCCATTATTTAATACTTAAGAAATCAAGGTCAATGTTAATTATATTGTTTTGCAAATTTTTTAACATTCAATTCAACGAATAATTGTCAAAAATTAGAAAAGGCAGTTTCGCACTTTAAAGAAACGTGTTGGCTAAAAGCAGACATGAGTTAGCAAAAAGCGAACAAAGGTTAGCTCGGAGCTAACACAACTTAGCTAAAGGATAATAGAAAAAGAAATATTCTCAATTCTCGAAAACAATTCATAAAATGAAAAACAATCTGCTAATGCTTGGTATGGAAATGATGAGGGAAGATTTACGTTTTATGGAAGAATATGCTCAAAATGAAATTCGAATGGATGAAGTAAAGAGTACATTCAATCATCTTAAATCAAGCTGGAAACTTGCTGAAAAAGAAGTAATTGATGCAAAAATGAGGCTTTCTTGAAAATAAATGAACTCATAATTGGTAACAAAAACAAGATCCCTCCCTTGAAAAATTACTCTAATAAGCACCTAGCAACCATTTTGTTTCCTTCTCTTTGATTGCTGAACCATTTTTCAGGCGCTAACAAAAGTACCCTCCCCTCCTCCTCCCTT
>CAIWDF010000127.1 GCA_903911435.1 uncultured Bacteroidota bacterium | reverse complement strand
GTTTGTGTAATTTATTAGTTTTATTAATAAAATAAGGCCTGTATATATAAAAATGAACAAAAATACTATGTTTGGTAAAATGTTAGGTAGTGTTTCTACTTATAAATTATTGTGTAAGATTTCTATAATTTCATTATTCGCTGTTGCTTCACTTTTTGCAACAACGAACATCACTTTTGCAGGTGCACCGGTAGTAGATGAAACAGAATTACGAGCAGCACTTGCAGATGCAGGTCAAGCAACTATTACATTGGCTAACAATATCGCACTTTCCGCTCCACTAACTATCAGCAGAACGGTAATTATTGATGGTGTTGTTGGAACTAAATATACATTGAGTGGTAACACAATTAATACAGCCGGTGCAGTTACTTTGAAGAATTTGACACTAACTGGTACAGAAAATTATCAAATTGATGATGGGAACTATGGAATCTGGGTTGCTAGTGGGACATTAACAGCTGACAACATCAATATGACGGTTGTTACAAATGAAGCTGGAACTGCAGATAATGATGGATTTAATGTAGCAAGTGGAGCTAGTTTGGACTTGAAAAACTCTACAATCACTTTAACTGGTTCTACTCACAACCAACACGGTGTTTATGCACAATCAGGAGCAGGAACTATTACATTAACCGATAACATATTTAGTTTTCCTACAAGAGTTGCTTCTCCATATTCATATCTCATTAGTATGCAAGGTGACGTAGTTGCTGATTATCCAGACATTGTTCTAGCTGGTACGAACACACAGAATGCTTACATGAAGTTACTCATGGTAGGTGCTGATACACTTGCCAACAAACAAGCGTACGCTCTATCTGATACAGTAGCTGGAGACAAATTAGGAGTAATGGGAACTGATCAGGGTATTTATCTAAGAACTACTAACAGTTGGGCTGTTACAAATGAAGCACAGTTACGAGCAGCACTTGCAGATGCAGGTCAAGCAACTATTACATTGGCTAACAATATCGCACTTTCCGCTCCACTAACTATCAGCAGAACGGTAATTATTGATGGTGCTGGATTTACGTTAACAAGAAATGCAGTAGATGTAACAGATATCGAAAGTTACACCCTCATGGTTTCTGCTGGAACGTTAACTGCAAGTAATCTTAAAATTGTTTCAAAAATTACAGGAACACCAACTGAAGGAGGTGCAAGTGCAGTAGGAATTTCGGTACAATCTGGAGCATCTCTAAGTTTGAGTAATTCTACAACTACAGCAGAGGCCGTTTACGGGCTTGTCTATGGAGTCTTTGCACAAGGAGGAAATACAATCACATTAAGCAATAATACGTTCGTTTTCTCAGGTGTCGACACTACAACAAATGCACACAGAATAATGTTAGGGGTGGAAGGCATAGCAAGTACACTTTCGTTAACAAACAATATAATTACAAGTACACTTCACTCTTCTCAGCAAGAAGTAAAATTAATGGTACATGCAGAAAGTAGCACTTTAGCTGATATCAAAACATACACTGCTAGTAAAGTAGCTACAGGAGAAAAACTACGAGCAACTGCTAGTGATGCAGCTAGAGCAATCTACACAAGGACATCTGGTGGATCTGGATGGATAAATGTAGATGG
>CAIWDF010000126.1 GCA_903911435.1 uncultured Bacteroidota bacterium | reverse complement strand
GTTCGTCAGTACCGGATTTTGCAGTCTGGCTTCCTTCACTGCTGCCGTCACCGGCAACCAGCTTGCCACTTGCTAATACTTCCCCGCTTTAATCAGGGTGTATAAGGGATTTGCACCCTCTGGAAAAATTACACCCACTTCCTTTGCTAAAGAAAAATTTGTATTTTTGAGTTTTTTCTCAAGCATGGAGGTGGGTGTGCACTGCTCATGCAGGGCACACACAAAGGCTAAAAAACATAGCCATTAAAGTTCCTACCTATTTTGAAACGTGATTACAAGGCTACGTTTCTTAGCCTCAGCCGTTAGCAACAAGGCGTAGAAAAAAAACCGAACACCCACCCACAGCAAATAAGTTGCAAATTTTGCTGACACACATGCCGATAATAAAATTTGCAACACATTTGCTCTTGGCTGATACACAAGAAAAATTTGGGAAACTGACAATAATTTTTAATACACAGACAATATAATACAAAATATTTAAAATTTTATGTTATGCGTTTTAACGATAAAAAACAGAAACTTGATTATTTACTTGAACTTATAGCTAAAGGTAATACTGGGACTGTTGAAGTATTATGCATTAGGCTTTTCGTACAAAAACGATCTTTATATCGTTATATTAATGATTTGCGCGAACTGCGCTATGAAATTAGTTATTGCAGACTTCGAAAAACCTATTATCTCATTAATGAGAAAAAATAGAAAATTGTCACTGCAGTGACAGTTTTTGGCAGTGTGAAGTATTTATCTTTGTTATGTAAACCAATAAATTTCAAAAAAATGAAAAATCTCTATTCTTCAAATTATTTCATTAAAGGCATCTTGTTGCTTTTTATGTTTATTATGTTTGTTCAGCAATCCTACTCACAAACATTTTGTAACACTCCTCCTTCTTCGGCTTATTCAAATTACGATTTCTCTATGAGAACTATGAATGAGCCTGGTCCCTTCTATTTGCGAATCTATGTACATGTTATCCGTCAGACTAATGGTACCGGTGGACAAACAGTACCCAATGTGTACGAAGCTCTTTCGTATTTAGATCGAGATTATAATCCACACAACATTTTCTTTATATGGGATTGTAATATTGACTATATTGACAATGATACATATTACAACACCACAGGTACAAGTGCTATTTTTAATGTAAATAAACATACTGACGGAATTGATATTTATCTTTTCAGGGATCAACCACCACCAAATGCCACTGGTAATGGTTTAGCCGCTAATATTGGTGCTACAGCATTTTATGTTTTCGGTAATTTTTGGAATCCTCCCTATAATCCACTAGTAAGGTCTCATGTTATTTCTCATGAAATGGGTCATTGTATTAATTTGTGGCATCCATGGCAAGGACCAAATGGTTGTCAGGAATTCGTAGATGGTAGCAATTGTGACATCTGCGGTGATTTAATTTGTGATTCGCCAGCAGATCCACCCGGAGGGGTTAATTTCAATGTTAATCCTCAAACATGCACTTGGAATGGTAGTGGTAATGATCCTCATGGTGATCCTTATAATCCTGATGAACATATAATAATGGAATATACCATACCTGATTGTATGGAATATTTCACTCTGGGTCAGGGGCAAAGAATGCGTAATGCAATTGCAAGTCTGCCGATCTTACAAAACTGCATCGTACCCAATTGTGAACAAGTCATCACAGGTACAAATGTGATTTGGAGTACGCCAATGGAGATAAAAGGTAATTTAATAATCGAAAATGGGGCTAAATTAACTATTACGAATACTGTTTCATTTTATCCACAAAGTAGTGTGATTGTTAAAATTGGAGGAAAATTAGTTGTTAATGGTGGAACTTTAACAAATGTTGCCGATTTATGTCATGGAAATAGGATGTGGCAGGGAGTTCAGGTATGGGGCAATAGAAATGCTCATCAATACCTAATTTCAGGTCAATATCAACAAGGATACATAGAATTGACAAATGCAACTATTCAAAATGCAATATGTGCAGTTGATTTATGGAAACCGGATGATTATTTCGCTACAGGTGGTATCATTAAAGCAACAAACTCAAGTTTTATAAATAATACAAGAGCTATTCATGCCTTGTTTTATAAAAACTTCCATCCGTATAATGGCCAAGAAACAAATTATAACGCTACTATAAACAATTGTACTTTTAACATTACAAGTAGCTATCTGGCAATTAAGACTTTTTATAAACATATTGATTTAGCATGTGTGCGCGGTTTTAGTTTCTCAGGATGTGATTTTAACCTTTCACCTAATGTGAGCGGTGTATCCGAATGGAATCAAGCAATTGCTTCCTATTCTTCCGGGTTTTATTCATCGGGACGCTGTACTTCACCGGGTAATATTTATCCCTGTACCTCTTATGACCCAACTACTTATAATGGATTTCGATGGGGGATATATGCTTCCAACGATTTCTTAACACCATATACATTTAATGTTAGCCGTTCTAATTTTGATAATAATGTATATGGGATAAGTGCAAGTGCCGTTAAAAACGAATCAGTTATATTCTCCAATTTCAATGTTGGATACAACAACACTCCAGGTTGTTCTGCTTCTTCCGGCTATGGTATATTTCTTGACCATAGCAGTGGTTTTGCTATTGAAGAAAATTCTTTTACCAAAATGGCAGGTGCTCCACAATCTTATTATACAGGAATTTCCACTAATTTTACAGAGTCAGTAGATGAGATTTACAAAAATAGCTTTAATGGGTTAAGTTATGCAAATTATGCGTTTGGATCTAATATCTTAAATGATTTTTTAACTCAAGGATTAGCTTACTATTGTAATACAAACCAAAATAACTATGCTGATTTTTTTGCTCCAGATCAATTAACCTATGCTTTACAAGCTTTTCAAGGTGACCCACAGCATCCCACTGGAAATACGTTTTCATCAAATGCAACATGGCACTTCTATAATGGTACTCCCACTTTAGTTGGTTATTATTACAATGTCAATTCGCCTGTACAAGTACCTGATCTCAGTAAACTACATGGAGTTGCCGCCGTACCCGTCAATCTTGTAAATCAATGCCCAACACACTATGGCAATACAGCAATTACTCAGGCAATAGTTCTTTCCGATCAGGAAAAAACTGCTCGTGAGCAACAATTTTCCATTGCTTTAAATAATTATAACAATGTTAAGACTCTCTACGATAACCTAAAAGATGGTGGTTCAACCGAACAGAAACTGATTGATATTGCAACGGCGCAGCCACAAGATATGTGGTCGTTAAGAACAGAGTTATTGGGTGCTTCGCCTCATCTTACAGAAGATGTACTCAAACAGGTTGCCGATAAAACTTCTGTTTTCAGCGAAGCAGCCATATTCGATATATTGGCTGCCAATCCCGATGAGTTAAAAAAGGAAGAACTTATCAAATACCTTGAAGAAAAAGAAAATCCTTTACCATCCTACATGATCGAAATTTTGAGGCAGGTAGCTGCAGGTACAACCTATAAAACGGTACTTCAGCAGGAAATGTCGCGTTATAACCGCGAGAAAACCAGAGCTGCTAATGATATGATCAGGAGCTATTTGAATGATACCATTATGGATAACAATGCTTTGCGCAACTGGTACGACAATCTGGGAGGCATAGGGGCTGACAAACAAATTATATCCTCCTATATTCATGAAGGTAATTTTAATGCCGCATTTTCATTGGCTAACATGTTACCTCAATTATACTATCTTCAAGGTGACGACCTTATTGAACATGAAAGGTTTATGCAAATACTTTATTTGCATCAAACATTGCATAATGATGGCAGGGTAATGGCGCAACTTAATAATTCCGAAAAAACGATGCTTGAAAATATGGCAAATGAAAGCAACGGCACATCAGGAGCTATTGCCAAAGGCATATTAACACATTTTTACGGAGCCAATTTTATTGATTGCCTCGAAACAGGAAATAGTTCAGCATACAAGAGTGGGAAAATATCACCCGAATCGTTGGCAAAAATATATGGCATGGAAATTTCGGTTAAGCCAAACCCAGCCAGTACATGGGCAGCTTTTGATTATAAACTACCTGATGAAAACCCAAATGCTCTTCTAACTATTACTGACCTATCAGGTAGAGAAGTATCTGTACTTGAGTTAAATGACAAGCAAGGACAAAAACTTTTCGATACACGACCAGTGCCATCAGGTACTTATATTTATACCTTAAAATCAGGCAATAAACAGCTTACTGGTAAACTAACGGTAGTCAAATAAATTGAAATTTTATGGTGTTGTGCCTTATAATGGGCACAACACCATTATTTATTGATCTACTACTTCACAACTAAATTTCTGATGAAAACTATAGCTATCATCCTCTTCCTTACACTGAGCTATGTTGCTTCTGCTCAGCACATACGGTTCGATTGGCAAAATTGTTTGGAGAATACCTACGGAAATCATCTTGATATTTTACCTGCCGATATTGTAGCAACCGGCGATGGTTATATTATTGTTTCTAATTACGATAACCCTAATTATGTTGTGCCCCCGGGTACTGAACAAGCTGATTTATGGGTAATAAAGATCAACCATACAGGAGATGTGGTTTGGTCAAAATTCTTATGTGGTACAAGAAATGATGGGCCAGTTCGAATAATTGCCACTACGAACACAAATTACTATATTTTCGGAAGCACAGGATCGGATGATGGTGATATTACCTATGACCCTTACCCAAATGCGAGTAATTATTGGATAATTAAAATTAATGGAAATGGCGATAAGCTTTGGGACAGAGTTGTTGGCGGCAGTATTTGGGACGTGTCAAAAGATGCAACAGCAACACCTGATGGTGGAATTGTTGCTTTAGGACAAACGCTTTCATCTGATGGCGATGTTACTCATCATTATGGTTTTTGGGATTTATGGGCAATAAAATTGGATAGCCTCGGAAATACGGTTTGGGATTTTACGCTTGGCTCATCAGGTGCGGAATGGGGTACAGGTATTATCCACACATCTGACGGAGGATATTTAATCTGCGGTTCTGGGGCACATATTGATAATGCCGGCAATATCACTTGCACTCCTCATACCTTCAATAATGCCGAAGCACTATTGGTTAAATTAAATGCAGATGGCGTGATAGAATGGCAACAATGTTATGGAGGAAGTGAAGATGATGGTTTTACTGCCTTGTCAGAAACAACAGATGGCTTTATTATTTTTGGTTCAACAGCCTCATCAGATGGTAATTTACAAGGGTCAAATTACCACCTTGGATATAATCATCTGGGTGGTAGTACATTTGATTATTGGATACTCAAGACTGATTTTTCCGGTAATATTAAGTGGCAGAAATGTTACGGAGGTACTTTGGATGAATTTAGCAACAGACTTTTTCAGCCAAGTACCAAAGACCTTGTTTTATTTGGCACTACAGAATCAATGGATGGTGATATAATAGGCACACACTCGATCTTTCCCGATGTTCCTTACAAAGATATATGGATGCTAAAACTAGATAGCATTGGGAATTACAAAGGACAGAGATGTATTGGAAGCCGCAGTGATGAACATTTTATAAACGGCGTTTTGCTTCTCAATGACAGCAATTATGTACTAACAACACAATTCTTTATCGGTTCCAATGGCGATATTGCATGTGGCACCGATCCAAATATTGGTGGGAAGTTTAAGCTTTGGGTAACACATTTTACCGACTCATTGTTAGTTACAGGAATAGAACCTATGCAGGAGTTAAAGACAAGTATTTACCCAAATCCAGCTCAAGATATTGTAACCATTGAAAATCCTTTGTCTGGTGTTGCTTCTATCACCTTTTATGATGTTTTTGGACGATCAATAAGAAAATGTTTGTTAAATGATGTCAAAACAGCAATAAATGTTAGTAACTTTGAAAATGGAATTTACTTTTATATAGTCCAATTCGGCAAAAATGAAACCAAAGGAAAACTGATCATCAGTCGTTGACTCAAAAATATTTTGTCAATTTTAATCAAATAAGCCATGAAAACCATTGTAACCCTATTTCTGTTCATTCCTGTTTTTATGTTTGCACAAATACCTAACAACAGTTTTGAAAATTGGGTTGTAGGCAATACTGAATATCCTGTTCAATGGATTACGAATAATAATCCTTCATACATCTCGATATTTAAAGTTTATGAAAGTTATTCAGGCAGTTTTGCAGCAAAAGTTGTATCTAATGGACCTTCTTTTGAAGGGGCAGCTCCGGGCTGGTTAAAAACTTCGTTTATACCAGCCACAATTCCCACACAATTGACATTATATTATAAATGCGACTCGATTCTATCTCCTGCGTATGGGGCAATCACTATAAATCAATATATTAATGGAATTAATACTGAAATTGGCAAAGCAGAAATTTTATCAAAAACTCAATCCTTTACATTATTGGCTATTTCCTTGAATTGTTCACAGATACCTGATAGTATTGATATAAAAATTTCATCTGTTACTGTCAACAATGGGATAGTGTATGAAGGGTACATTTCGATTATAGTCGATGATATAGTTTTTAGCAATACAACGGGTTTTATTGATCCATCTTTAAAAGAAATTCTTAAACTTTTCCCAAATCCAGTCAATGGGTATTTGAATCTTGAAGTATCTGAAGACTTCGATATACAAAATGGAATTATTCAAATAATAGACCTGAACGGTAAGTTATTAAAAAACATGACATTAAACAAATGTACCCAAGAGGTTTACATAGGCGATTTATCTTCAAATACATATCTGTTGAAAGTAATGAACCACAAGAGAAGTGCTATTTCTCGATTTGTAGTTCAATGATTTCTATCCTGAATTATTCATAAAAAACGTCAACTTAACTTCAACTTAGTGAAACTTAGTGTTTTCATGCCTTTGTGGCTATTTTCTATTCATGCCACGAAAGCACTAAGGGCTCAAAGGATTCACTAAGTTTATGAATAATCCAGACTATAAAGACCATGCCCACCCTTCGCAGCCAAGCACATTGGCAAGTCGCACATATCTGCGCCAATGCCTAAACTTGCCAAAGAGCTTGTCTGCCCTGACACACAGACAGAAGAACGCCCTGTTGCTAATCGAGTAGACGGCCCCGCCAGCAAATACTGACGGGGTGCGCCTCTCACACCACTGTACGTACGGTTCTCGTATACAGCGGTTCATTAAGATGTGG
>CAIWDF010000125.1 GCA_903911435.1 uncultured Bacteroidota bacterium | reverse complement strand
TCGTCAACTGCTGTGATTTCGAGTGGACTGTCGTTGCTAATGGCATCGACTACCCAAGAATGATACCTTCCGACTTTGAATGTTTCGGGTAGTTTATGAAACAACTTGTCTTCTTTAATTATTTTAATGGGCGTTGATACACCATGAAAAACTTGATTGAGATTGAGTAGTGAACATCCAAAGGCTTCGGCAATGGCTTGATGGCCGAGGCAAACTCCTAATATACTTTTGCTAGAAGCATACCTATTGATGAGTTGAGGCATGATGCCTGCATTTTTGGGTAAGCCAGCTCCTGGTGATAACATGATTTTATTGTATTGTCCAATTTCATCGAGTGTGATTTCGTCATTTCGAAAAACAGCCACCTTCTCGTCACAAACAGCTTCGATGTAATGAACAAGGTTATACGTGAAGCTGTCGTAATTGTCAAGTAAGAGGATTTTCATGAATGGGTTACCTTTTTTTGATAATCAGTTTATCCAAAATGGTAGTGGTAGTTGACCAATTGAAGTTGGCATTGGCAAATCGATATCCGTTCAAAGCAATTTGTTTTGCTTTTTGAGCGTCAGTAAGTAATTCGATTATATAATCAGCGTATTGAGATGGAGTGTCGGCTACCATAATTTGATTGTTGTGTAAGGCTCCGATGGCATTGTTGGCGAGAGTTGAAGTAACACAAGGTATTTGCATAGCCATGGCTTCGAGCAGTTTGTTTTGCAATCCAATACTAATTTGCATGGGAGCTACAAGTATTTTGGATTGAGCAAAGTTATTGCGAATATCGTCTACCCAACCGCTTACCACTACCCTACTCGATTGCAGCGCAAGCACTTTTTTATTTGGAGAAGCACCTGAGATTAACAATTTTGTTTCGGGCAGTTTTTCCCAAACAAGTGGCATGATTTTATTAACCAAAAACTCAACAGACTCTACGTTTGGCGGATAGTTCATGTTGCCATTAAAAAGTAATTCGAATTTTTTTTCGAGTGCAATGGGTTTAAAATATTCGAAGTCGACACCGTTTGGAACAACTGTAATTTCGTTTTTGTTGGCGTGAGGAATGTGGTTTTTGTCTTGTTCGGAAATAATGGTTTTGTGATTAAAAAAATCGAAAACATAAGATTCGTACTTGAGCAATCGTCTGTATTCGAAAGCGAGAAATGGTTTCATGTAAAACGAATCTGTGGATTTTCGTCTTTCAATTCCTTTTGAAAAAACATCCATATAATCCAATGTTTTGGGGATATTTGAATAGTTTTTTACATACTCGGATGTGCGAATGAGTTGACAATAGATATGGTCGGGCTGATGTTTCTTGATGAGTTCATCCACTTTTTGTTGAGCCTTGCTGAAATAAAAATAACCTACCTGAAATGGTTTGGTACTAAACAGTGTTCGGATAAGGTTCAAAAAGATGGTGAACTTTGAGAAACGAATGATGGTTATAGAAACGCAGTACTTTTTTAATTCGTCCATAGCTCTTTCATCTAGCTTCGAATCGTTAAGGGCAAAAAGCACGATTTGATGTTTCTTTGAAAGTTGTTTGATTTGATTGAATGCACGGAGTTTGTCACCTTTTTCGAGGGGATATGGCACACGCGATAAAATGACAAACAATTTCATTTTAAAATTTATCAGCAGATATTAATTTTAGTTTGCAAAGGTAATCTCATTTTTTCGCATTTAGCAATTGTGAATAAAATTCGGATAATCGTTCGCAAATCTTTTGATTGTCGTAATTTGTTTCGGCCAATTGTCTCGCGTTGTTGGCTATAGCATCGGCCAAAGTAGAATTGGTGAGGCAAGTGTGAATTGCTTCCACAAACTCATTGGCTGTATTAGCAATGATGATATTTTTCATCGATTCATATTCGATGCCTTCGGCACCAATGGTGGTGGAAATAATTAATTTGGCAAGTGCCATTCCTTCTATAATTTTCACACGCATGCCTCCACCAGAAGACAATGGCACCACCATGATTGATTTCGAATTGATGAATTGATGTGCATCGTTCACTTCGCCCACTATTTCAACATTAGGCATCGAAAGTTGAAGTAACCATGTTGGCATATTACGGCCTGCAAGGTATAATTTCACTTCGGAGTGTTGCTCCACCACTCGAGGCCAAACGTAATTCAGAAACCATTTCATGGCATCAGCATTTGGCATCCAATCCATAGCACCCAAATGAAAAACCGAAGCAATTTCTGTGGATGTCTTCTGAATCCTATAGTTGCTAAGATTGATACCAAAAGGAATGGTGATGATGGGAGTTTGGCAGCCCAATTGCTGATACGAAAGCGCATCGAGCTTGGTGATGCAAGCTATTCCATCGTAATGGTTCATCATTTCAATTTCATACTTCTTGAGGCGCTTGGAGAGTAAACGAAGGTACCAAGCTCTTAAAGGATTGGCTGTCTTTTTTGCCAATCGTTCCCAAATAGAATATTCGACATTGTGTGAACGCAACACAATTTTTGCTTTCGAATACTTTCGTATCACACGTGCATAATTGGAAAGCAATAAACTTTCGATTTGAACAATATCGAAGCTTTGCTTTTGGAGAACATCAATCAATGTTTGTTCGAATGTTTTGGAATCGAAACGAACAATATGATACGATTGGTTGGTAAACAAATTTAGAAAAGCAGGAATCGGCTTCACATTGGTATCGATAAATACGGATTGGAAATGGGTTGTTTTACGATAGTTTGAATCGATGTCAGCATCGTTAATAAATAACTTGGGTGTGTTTATGGCAAGCACTGTTACTTGGTTACTGCATTTTATAAGCCCTTCGGTAATGGAATTCATTGCTATGCTTCCACCATCTTTTGGTGGGTAGGGCATCTTGCTACATATTTGTAATATGTTCATCTAGGGCGTTAACAAAGTTTCTATCGTCTCGGCAAATATAACAATAAGGAGTTAACTCAAATGTTGCGAAAAAATTAAATCGTTGAAGCCTAAGGAAAGGTTTTCATGTTGGTTGAATATGGTATCCTTATTTTAACTACCTTCGAGAACTATTTTTAATGAATATACATCTCAGAACATAGTATTCACCTTATCTTACCTTATCATGAGCATCAAAAGAAAAATTATTGTTGTATTAGCCATTGTGCTTGTTGTCATTCAGTTTATCCGCCCAAAACATAATGAAGGCGATTTGCACGGACCAAACGAAATAGCGGCTTCGCCTGAAGTAAGGGCAATACTCGAAAAATCTTGTTACGACTGCCACTCGAACAGCACCGTGTATCCTTGGTATACCAATATTCAACCACTTGGATGGTGGATAAGCAACCATGTGAACGAAGGCAAACGTGAATTCAATTTTTCGGAATTCAACACTTATAAGCTCAAAAGAAAATTGCATAAAATGAAAAAGCTAAAAGAAGAAATCGAGGAAAACGAAATGCCCCTGACTTCGTATACGCTGATTCATACGGGTTCGAAATTGAGTGAAGAGCAAAAAACACAGTTGCTAAACTGGGTGAGTGAAACCACCAAAATCATCTCGGACACAATAGTTCATTAGCATTTAGCTATTAGTTATTAAGAATTCAGAATTCACCTTGTAGAATTCTGAGTTGGATATTATTCTTTTTTCAAAAAGACAAAACTAATCGAATTTGCCATAAAACCATTTGAGTTTACCCCAATACCATTTGTGTTTGTTCCAAAACCATCTGTGTTTGTTCCAAAACCATTTGTGTTTGTTCCAAAACCATCTGGGTTTGTTCCAAAACCATCCGGGTTTGCTCCAAAACCATCCGGGTTTGTTCCAAAACCATCCGGGTTTGTTCCAAAACCATCCGGGTTTGCTCCAAAACCATCCGGGTTTGTTCCAAAACCATCCGGGTTTGCTCCAAAACCATTTGGGTTTACTTCAAAACCATCCGGGTTTGTTCCAAAACCATCCGGGTTTGTTCCAAAACCATCCGGGTTTGTTCCAAAACCATCCGGGTTTGCTCCAAAACCATTTGGGTTTGTGAAAACACGGTTTGTATTCAACAAATAAAGTACTAAATTTTGACACCGATGACGAGGATGTCATCGCTTTGCTCCATGTTGCCTTTCCAGTCTTCTATAAAGGCATCAAGGTGATTTTTTTGTTCGACCATGGGAAGAAGATAGATGGAGGAAAGTATTTCTTTGAACTTACGAGTCATTAATTTTTTGTCGTGTGGGCTGAACTGGTCGGCATAACCATCGGTAGAAATATACACCAAATCATCTTTGTTAATTTTGATGGTATGGGTAGTAAATACTTTTGGCACATCGTAATCGAGCCCTCCAATGGCGCATTTGTTAGGTTTTATTTCGTTTAGTTCGGTGGAATTGGCAATGTAAATAGGGCGATTAGCTCCGGCATAGTTCATTTCCATTTTTTGCATATCAAAACAACAGATAGCAATGTCCATTCCATCGCGACTTTCTGAGTTCTCTTTGGTTTGTTTCAAAGAGGTGTTTACTTCTTCGTTCAGGATGTTAAGAATTTGCGAAGGGTCGGTTATTCCTTTTTCATCCACTATTTGGTTGAGCAAAGTATTACCAATCATACTCATGAAAGCACCCGGAACACCATGCCCAGTGCAATCTACCGCAGCCATTATGCTCAAATTATTTTTGTGCGAGAACCAATAAAAATCGCCCGCCACAATGTCCTTCGGTTTGTAGAGCACAAAAGAGTTTGGAAGATGAGCGTAAATTTCGTTAAGATCGGGAAGGATGGCTTCCTGAATACGTTTGGCGTAGTTTACACTATCGATGATTTCGGTGTGCTTTGCCTCTATCACCGATTTCATTTCATTTATTCGTTCCTTTTCTTTGTGGATGGCCGTGCTTTGGTTCCAAAGTTTTTTTACTTTTTCCTCCACTTTCTTCTTTTCGGCAGTTAGTTTTTCAGCCTCTAGCTTTAGTAGTTCTATTTGTTCGTCAACTTTCTTTTTCTCACGATACACTGTTTCGCTCATGGCAAATAGCTTTTTGTTTTTTTGCTGTATTTGCCTTTTTTCTTCTTCCAATTGCAATAAATCAGACTTTTCGGAACGAAAGGTAATAAGTTCTTTTTTTAACAAATTCGATTGCTCCTTGGTAGAATTAAGTTTAAGAGCAAGAAAAATTAAGCAGACGATTAAACAAATAGCGAGTATGGTGAGTGCAGTAATAACCATAAGTGCTGATTCCTATTTACTATTGTTTCTATTGTCGAGAAAATTCCAAAAGTTTTCTGAGTATTTGCCAGCTTTCGGATTGCTTTCGTCAATCATTTTTTGCAAAGCGGGAGGAACACGAAGATTGTAGAGCGGAGGTACAATGCCGAAAGTGATTAATGCGAAATGTATTACAGTGATGGTAAAATAATAGTACCCCATTTTCAATTTGCCAGGGTAAATTAGAATTCGTTTTCCTAGGGTTATCTTTTCATCGCGAAATTGAAATTTAACTTTAGTGAGGATGATGATGAACTGCAGAATAATAAACAAAAAAGAAATGGCGAAGAGAATGTTCGACCCTGGCCAGTGTAGAGTTTTAAAAATGCCGAAGCCGATTGCTGCAACAATTGTGATATTGATGGTGAACATGATAAAGGACAAGAGTTTTCCACTTTTATAGTCTTTTATGAAATTACGGAATGCAGAGAAAAAATAAATCAAAAGAACGGAGCCGCCACATAAAACGATAATAGCGTTGGCACCAGGCTGCGCCATACTTTTCATATCTAAAGCAATAAAAACGAGAGCCAATAAGACATTTTCGATAAAAAGGTAAAAAGCTATAGCTTTACTTGATTTCTTCTCTTTTCGGAAAGCAATAAAAGCATCTATCAATAAGGTGATACCAACAAAAAAGCAGGAATGATAGATAATGGCTAAACCATATTCGTTTTGAGCAAGGTTGGCAAACAAACCAAGCACCATAAAAGCGAATAAGAAGTAACGTATATTTGATAAGGTTTTCATTTTATGAATTATTTATTAAATCACTCTTCTCCTCCAAAATAGTAAACCCCACTTTCTCCATTCTCTTCATCTCCAGTACCCCAAACGAAACCTTCATTATTATCATAATTTTTAAACGGATCGATGTGTTTTGGTTCTAGTTTTTGTTTTACTTTCAATCTTTTCTTTACTTCTGCCTTCATTATTTCGGTATATAATTCCAATTCATTTGAAGATGATACATAATCAGGAATATAACCCAATGCTTTATAATAGTAGCCATTGAATGCTACTCCTTTAACAAATAAAACCAAAGCTCTTGGTTTCTGTTTATCATTAACATCTTTAATCATTTTCATGGTGAGATTATAAAGTGCTTGACTACCAATCATAGCATTAACTTGAATTAATTTCAGACCATATTTAGGTTCTTTGTCCACATACTTATAAATTGAATCTAAATAGATACAACTATTTTCTATCGGACCTTTTTCTTGAAGTTTCAACACAATATTAATTAATGTATTTCTTCTAAAATACGGTTCATAGAAACAAGAAGCAAGCTTGAGTGCTTCAGTAGTGGATGTAGAATTAGTAGCAAAGTTCGTAGCTACATGCTTTAAAAGCTCTTTAAACTTATACCCTTTTTGTTCTTCCCCTTTTTGAAATTCTGCAGAAAGCACAATTTTTGGATTTGTTTTTTTATAATATTTAAATGCATTTAAAGTGTCTGTTAGTTCAAAATATTTTTCTGACTTGATAAGATAGATATAATTTGAATCTAAATTTGCCTTCGCCATAGAATTTTCATGAATAAACTCTTCCGCTAGGTCAAAATAACTATAATTCAGTGAATCGGTTTTGTTCCATTCATCAATTTTAATAATACCAGTATTATCTAAAAATGTTTGAAACATCTTCCACTCATCCTTATAATAATAAAATGAAGCAAGACCTTGCTTTTTTCTTAAATAATTAATAAAAACATATCTGTTTGGCAAATTTCCTATCCAATAAGGTTGCCAATAATCATCTTGATTTATGGCTTTTGGATACAAAAAAAGTATAGATCTTTTAACTTTTTTTGAATCTGCTGTACCTTCATTACCTAAAATAGCATCATCATTAATATATTCTTTAGGTAACAAAGAATAGTAATAAAATGCTTGATCAAAATAAAGTTCACTTTGACTGATATTGTAATTTAAACTTAAACCTCTTAACTTGTAGTATAGAGCTAATTTATATGAGAGTTCATTTTTTTCTTTAGAACTTGACTTTATCTCATCTAAATAATAATCAAAAATCTTATCTGTCGATTTATAAGCTTCTGTGGTAATAAAATTGCCATATGGTTCGGAAACATTTACGTTACGAAAGTCCCATATGTTAATTATCGGTTGTAATGAATTTACAACTGATTCGACAAATTTTAAATGAGTAATGCCCGCGAACCTGAATAATGCCACACCTTGCTTAATCATATATGGAGTTGCTGGATGGGCATGATACCCGGCACCTTCCTGATCGTAGACAACACAATAACTCCCAAGCCAAACGAAGCGCCGGTTACACAGCCC
>CAIWDF010000124.1 GCA_903911435.1 uncultured Bacteroidota bacterium | reverse complement strand
GCGCTGACTAACTGCGCCCGATTGAACTGGAAATCCTTTTTCTTTGACCTTTTCGGGCAAAGAAAAAGATTGGAAGGGAAAGCGGGACTATAGGGAACGAAGAGTGAGAAGGGTAAACGCCCTTATTTTAGTTGTTGGTTGTTGGAGGTGAGACTTGTGAAGTAAAAGTTAATGTCAATAAAAAACCCATTGTAGGTTTTGAGCTACAATGGGTTTGATGGAGTGCGGATGAAGGGACTCGAACCCCCACGCCTCACGGCACCAGATCCTAAGTCTGGCGCGGCTGCCAATTACGCCACATCCGCATTCGATTTTTGAGACGGCAAATATATACTTTTTTTGGATGCAAGTGCTCGGGAATTGATTTCTTTTTGTTTTTTGGGGTTGGGGAGTGGATGTTGTGGATAAGGTTGTGAACAATTCGGAAATTAAATAAATTGATGTGAGGTTAATAATTAAGTACTTTCGCATGATAGAAATATAAAAAAGGTGAAAAAGGTAGTTTCATTTATTCGTCATAGTCACCCGGAGCTTTACAGAGCGCTGCTTTTTGTGATTGCTATCACTGTGGTGGTGGGTATTTTTCCGAAACAGGGGAAGTTTAGGTATGAGTTTCAGAACTTGAAGGGGAAACCTTGGTTTCATGAGGATTTGATAGCTCCTTTTGATTTTGCGATAAAAAAAACGGCTGAGGAGCTTGCGAATGAAAAGGCAGGGATACTGAAAAATTTTAAGCCTTATTTTAAGGTGGATACCAAGATGCTGAAGGTGAAGAAGGAGGAGCTGATGAGCCTGATGGAGCAGAAATGGGATGAGTGGAAAGGGAAGGCAGCAAAGCAAAGAACGATAGAGGTAATAAATGATGTGTTGGACACGATTTATACGAAAGGGATCATTGAACCTGCTGATGTGATAGAGAATAGGCCGATAGATTATTCGATAAATGTGTTGAACGAAAATGTGGCGGTGGAGCGTGATTTGGTGGATTTTTTCACGCTGAATGGGGCTTATACGTATGCACAAAAAAGATTAAATACAACTGCGAACATTGATGCGAAGTTTGCTTCGGGGGTGCTTGAAAAATTGATTGACCATTCGATACTATACGACAAGGCAACAAGTGATAAAATACAGAAGCAGGCGATAGAGGAGATTTCGCCATCGCGAGATATTATATTGAAGGACCAAGCGATTGTGTCGAAGGGAGAGTTGGTGGATTTGAAGAAGTACCAGATATTGCAATCGCTAAAATCGGAATATGACGGACAGTCGGTGGGTACGGGAAGTTATCTGTTGATATTGATTGGTCAGTTATTAATCGTGTCGCTGTGCTTATCGGTGTTGATTGCTTTTCTTGCATTTTTTAGGAAAGATATTTTTCAGGACAATACAAAGATAACGTTGATATTGCTGTTGGTGATTTTGCAAGTGTCGATGGCTAACCTTGCTATTAATTATCAATCGTTCAGTATTTATATCCTTCCTTTCTGTATTCTGCCTATCATCATCCGTTCGTTTTTTGATACACGAGTTGCCTTGTTTGTTCATTTGGTGACGGTGTTGATTATCGCGTTTATGGCTCCGAACCGATTTGAGTTTGCGTTTATTGAATTGTTGGGAGGAATGGTTGCCATCTTTAGTATTGTGAATATGCGTAACCGTTCGCAAATTTTTATTTCATCGGTGATTATCTTTTTGACTTATTGTGTTGCTTTTACTGGTATCACTATTATACAAGAGGGAGGTGTGGATGTGTTGACCTGGTTTGATTATGCATGGTTTGGAGTGAGTGCAACGTTGACATTGTTTTCGTATCCATTAATTTTTATTTTCGAAAAGATATTCGGGTTGACTTCGGATGTGTCCTTACTTGAATTATCGGACACGAATGGGAAACTCTTGCGAGAGTTGGCTTATCGCGCACCGGGGACATTTCAACATTCGTTGCAAGTGGCGAACTTGGCTGAGGATGCTATTTTCAGTATTGGAGGAAATGCGTTGTTGGTTCGTACGGGTGCTTTGTATCACGATATTGGTAAAATGGAGATGCCAATGTACTTTATCGAAAATCAATCGAACGGTATTAACCCGCATGACGAGATGAGCTTTGATGAGTCAGCGACTATCATAATAGGCCATGTGATAAAGGGAATAGAGATTGCGAAAAAACATAAGCTGCCTGAACAGATTATTGATTTTATAAGAACGCATCATGGCACTACGTTGACTTCGTATTTCTACAGGTCGTTTCAGAAAGCTTTTCCGAATGAAGAGATAGATGAGGCAAAGTTTCATTACCCTGGTCCTATTCCGTTTTCGAAAGAAACCGCTGTGCTGATGATGGCCGACTCGGTGGAAGCTGCTTCGAGGAGTTTGAAGAAATATGATGCGGAGACGATTGATAACCTAGTAGAACGAATTATCGATTTCCAGATTTCACAAAATCAATTTGTGAATGCTGATGTAACTTTTAGAGATATCAATACCATCAAAAAGATATTCAAGAAGAAATTGATGAACGTATATCACGTTCGGGTGGAATATCCAAGGTAAGCAAAAAAAAAGTCCTGAATAAATTCAGGACTTTTTTTGTAAAGAGGTTTTGTTTATTTGTATTTATCAGCTTTTTCGGTTTCACCAAGCTTTAGAAACAACTGACGCAAACGCTGTTTTGTGGCAGCATCAGGAGCTGTGGCGTAAGATTTCTCGAGGTAACCAGTAGCTTTGCGGAAGAATTCGAGTTTCTTGTCTTCGAACTCTTTCGCTTTTTTTGTTTCGCTTAATGGAAGAGCATTAATTTTTTCGTTCCATTGATTACCCATTTTGAAATATAAGGCTCCAAGGTTATAGTTGGCCAATTCGTATTCTGGCTTAATTTCGATTGCTTTCAAATATTCTTTTTCGGCATTTTCTTGGTCATTCGTTTTGTCATAAATGTTTCCTAATACTAAATGTAATACTTCGTTATCGGGAGCTAAATCGATAGCGCTAACCAATTTTGATTTCAAGATATCTGTTTTGTTTTGTTTCAAATAGATGTCGATTTCTTGAGAAATTAAATCCATATTGTCTTCGAACAATAGTTTCCCTTTGTCAATGAATGAAAGTGCTTTGGTGGTATCTTTATCGATAAGACAAATTTTTACCATTCGAGTGTAGATGGTAGGGTCTTTGTATTTTATTTCGATGAGCTTGTTGGCATACTCAATCATCTTATCCTTGTTGCCAGCAAAAGAATAGGTATTGAAATGACTAAATAATAAATTCTCTTTGGTAACGTTGTTACGTTTTAATCCTAAGTCGAAATCGTAAGGTAGCGCTTGTTCGAGCAAATCTAAACCTTTTAAGGCTTTGTCATAATTTTTAACGCTCAAATAATATTTTACTTTATAATCTAATGCAGCACCAGCTACTACCAAATTACCTTTCATTTGGTCTTTGTAGATATTATCCTTATCTAGTTTTAGACAGGTGATGAAACTTTCTACTGCTTTTTCTTGTGCTTCGTCATCTAGTTTATTGTCTTCTGGTTTTTTCGATTCGTAAATACCTTCATAAATCAAACCACGATACATCCATAACTTAGGGCTTCCTTTGGTGCTTTCATTTGTGATGGCAGCATCAGCAGCCTTTTTTGCCAAGTCGTATTCCTTGCTTCTTAAATAATTATTTGCGTTTTGAACTTGATTGCTCTGCGCAATGACAACTGTTGTTGCTCCTATTAATAAGGAGGTGATTAATCCTTTCATTTTATTGTTTTGTTTTAAACTCATACATTTTCTATGCCAATCGAAAAAAAACTATCCCCAACTCATTAAAAAATGGAAGGGGATAGTGATTAATTTATTCGATGGTAAGTTTTTTAAGTTTTACTTTACTTAATACTTCTTTGTTTTTAGAATCTTTCAAAGCCTTGTCAATTTGACTTTCGATGATTGATTTATCGCCAACCAAAACAGTAGTTAATCTATTAGTGGCAAAGCTCTTTTTGATCTGTTGGTTCACCTCATCTTTTGTGATGTCTTTAAGGATTTGATTTTGTTTAGCCGTATAATCTTTATCTAAATTGTATTTTACAATGTTAGATAAGAAGTCAGCTTTTTGATAAGAGGCTTCGTATTTCAAAGCTTCTTCGTTACGAAGCGAGTTCTTGGTGAATTCTAGTTCAGCATCAGTAACCCCTTTATCAGCATAATTTGAATAGATGTTCATTATTTCCATTAAAGAAGCTGTAGTAGCCGAACGTTTTACAGATGAGTTGATAGCAAAACGGCCTGTATATTTGTTACCTGCGAAATAAGAATAGATACCATATGTCCATCCTTTTTCTTCACGCAGTGTCAAGTTAAGTCGGCTATTGAAGTTACCTCCTAAACAGAAATTCGCGATTTGATTTTTATAATAATCACCGGTAGCATCAAATTTTAAAGAAGTATTTCCGATAGCAATGAAAGTAGAAGGTGCAAATGACTTATCACTAATGAAGAACTGAGGTTCGGTTGGTTGAACAGGCTCAGGGATAGGCTGTATTTTCACTTCTTTACCTTGCCATTTATTTAAAAATTCAAGTTTAGGAGTTATTGTTTTTTCATCGATATCTCCCACCACAATTAAATTCGTAACTGAAGGTGAATAATAATTGTTGTAGTAATTTTGTAAATCTTTCAACTCAAGATTGTCAACAGACTTCCATGTAGGAGGTAATCCTAATAATGAACTTCCATAAAGGGCAAAGGTCATTATGTTGTTTCCTATAAGTTGTGCGTTTGTTTTTTGATTAGAGATTTCTTCTTTGTATTGTTTTTTCGACAATTTGAAATCATCCTCTCTGAAACCAGGATTTAATAATTTTTCTTCAAGCACTTTTAGAGTAGCATCGATGTTCTTTTTCAAACATTCCACTCGAATTGAAGTTGCTGTTTTAGTTGCGCTAAACGAAATATCTGCTCCTATTTTCTCAAGTTCGGCAGCAATTTTTTCGGTAGTAAAGTTTTTAGTGCCTTCATTCATTATGCTTGCAGTAAGTTCGGCCACTCCCATTTTCTTAATCATATCAGGAGGAAGCACTAAACTACCACCTTCAATATTCAACACGATAGTTACTTGAGGAGATTCGTTGTTTACAGTACCAATTACATTGATACCATTTTTCATTTTGAAATTATAATAATCAGGTATTTTAACTGTTTTTGCAGAACCTGGAGTTGGTTTAATTTTACGGTCAAAGTTATCAGGATTTGGAGCATAACTCAAATTAGCATATTCAGGATTAGGAGGGAATATTTCTCCAGCATGAGGATTGATTGACTTTACAGAATCTTTATCACTCATGATTGGATAAGTATTGATGATTGCAGCACCTGTTCCTTTGATGTATTTATTGAACACACGAGTGATATCTTCTTTGGTTACCTTGTTGTATCTTTCTATTTCGTCAGTGATTGTAGAAGAGTGTCCTAATAAGCGTTCCCATTTAGAGATGATAAAGTTTGATTCGAACACCGTAGACATACCAGAATATTGTTGAGACTCTGCTTGTGCTTTTGCTCTTTGTAACGCATCATCAGTTATTTCTGTTTTTTCAAAATCGTCAATGGTGGTTTTAACTTTGGCATCTAAATCGTTAAAAAGTTTTTCGTAATTAAAATCGTCTGGAACATAAGCAATGATTTGAAACGCAAATTCACCTGCTAGTTCACTCGATTGGTGATTAACGTTGGCTTGGATTGCCAATTTGCTTTTCACAAAGTTTTTGTAAATAATAGAGTTGTTTCCTCCACCCATCATTATTCCTAACAAATCTAAAGCAGCTTCGTCACGGTGATATTGAGGTACTGTAGGGTAAACACGTAAATTTAAAGGGAAGTAAATTTTGTCTTTGTAGGCAGCATACTTATCGGTAGCAATAATGTTTGGCGCAACTCTCATCTTTTTAACTTCAGGACATTGTTTTAATGTTCCAAAATACTTATCCACCATTTTAAGCGCTTCAGGAGAACTGAAATCACCTGCAATACTCAAGATTGCATTATTTGGACCATACCAACGTAAGAAAAAATTTCGCACGTCTTCAACGGATGCTCTGTTTAAATCATCAACATAACCAATCACCGGCCAGCTATAAGGATGTCTGTCTGGATACAATATTTTATTGATCTCTTCTTCGAAACCAATTGCGTATGGTTGATTTTCTACGTTCTGCGACTTTTCGTTTTTTACTGTGGCACGTTGAATTTCAAATTTCTTTGAAGTCAATGAATCAAGCAAGAAGCCCATTCTATCACTTTCTAAATACAATGCTGTTTCTAAATAATTAGAAGGCATTGTTTCGTAATAGGTTGTTTTATCGCGTTCAGTAAAACCGTTCATATCTCCTCCTGCTGTAGATACCATTTTGAAATGTTCCTTATCAGCAAGATGCAGACTACCTCCAAACATCATGTGTTCGAAGAAGTGAGCAAAGCCCGATTTACCCATTGACTCACGCGCTGAACCAACCTTATAGGTAATCATTAGATTGATAACAGGGTCGGAATGGTCTTCGTGTAACAACACGGTTAAACCATTGGACAACTTCCATTTTTCATAGGCAATAGCGACTTTCCCGTCTTTCGATTCCACCTTTTCTATCAAGGTTGGTTGAGCCACGGCCATACTTAGGCAAATGCAACTGAGCACACTTGTAAATAAATTTTTCATGATCTGTTTATTTTTTAGTTATTAATTCGTTTTTAAAGTTTTCAAATGTATAAAAAAACTTCATACCTATTTCAGTTTTAGTGTTAATCGGTTTAAATTAAGGATGTGTGGATTTAAAAGATAAAAATCTGAATGAACTAGGGTTTTGGCTAAAAACTATTTCATATTTAAACAATAAGATGTACTTTTGTTGGAGAAAAAATAATTAGTATTCACCCTAATATCACAATTATGAAAAAATTAATTACTCTCTTCATCATTACAATTTCTTTATCTATAACCAATTTAAGTGCTCAGGCACCAGCTTGGGCTTGGGCTAATTCAGCAGGCGGACTGCTTGACGAGTCGGGAAAAAGCGTTACAACCGATTATACAGGCAATGTTTATGTAACTGGATTTTTCAGAAGCAGAACCATTCAATTTGGTACGTATACCTTAACTAACTACGACACAACAGGAGCAACTGACGATGTATTCATTGTTAAATATGATTCTTCGGGAGGTGTGCTTTGGGCGAAGAGCATAACCGGAAATGGGAATGACGATGGATTATCTTTGAGTACTGACTTCATGGGCAATGTATACCTTACAGGAAGTTTTACTAGCACCACCTTGTATGCAGGCTTCATTACCTTATCTAATGCAAATACCGATTCTTTATCTCCGAATTATGATGCATTTATTGCCATGTACAATGTTTTAGGAAATATTCAATGGGCAAAACGTTTTGGAGGTATCGGAGAAGAAATTATTTCGGGAGTTTCTACTGACCTTGGGGGTAATACATATATAACGGGAAGCTATAGTAGTGATACAGTTGCATTCGATACCTCGAAAGTAGTATCAGACGGAAGTTTGAACGCATTTATTGCTAAGCTCAATTTGTTCGGTGATGTGAGTTGGGCAAGATCGGCAGGAGGAATTAAGGAAGATAAAGCCACAGGAATAGCCACCGACAGTATTGGCAATATTGCAATCACCGGATACTTTTTCAGTAATACGATGGCTTTCGATACGATTCTGCTAACAAAAAAAGATACTACCGGCAGCGATACTACAGGCTATAGTAATGATATTTTTATTGCTAAATATAATAGTAATGGTAATGTGTTATGGGCAAAAGATGCTGGAGGTACAAATGTTTATTACGATGCGGTGAGCAGTAATGGTATAGCCATGGACAAAAAAGGGAACGCTTATATTACTGGCTATTTCAGATACGACAGTATTTTCTTCGACTCGATAGCTATTTACTTGAGCAGCTTTAGCAGAGATATTTTCATAGCCAAGTACAATCAAAACGGTAAAGCAATGTGGGCACAGCAGGCAGGAGGCTTTTTAGATGATGAAGGAAGAGGCGTAGCGGTAGATATACAAGGAAGTGTTTTTGTTACTGGTGATTATTCAGGAGGAAGTATCACATTCGACACGACTACCATAAATGCAATGTCGGCAGATCCTGATATATTTGTTGTGAAGATTGATTCGCTTGGTCATGTTTTTTGGGCAAAAAGCACAGGAGGTAGTATTGGTGATTTTGCAAATAGTATAGCTGTATTTGATGTTAATAAGGTTTATGTTACTGGACAATATGTTAGTCCAAGCATTTCTTTCGATGCGTTTACCGTAACCAACCAATCAACCGCTGGTTCAGGGGCAGATTTGTTTGTTGCGCGTTTATATCCTTCAACTGTAGGTATTCCACATTTCGCTTCTGTTGACAACAATTTGATGGTTTATCCTAATCCTGCTGTTCAATACGCTACCATTTCTTATTCATTGAAGTCTGCCACCAATGTTTCTCTCGAAATTTATAATGAACTTGGGGCAAAAGTGGTAGATGTTATTTCTAGTGAAAAACAGTCGGAAGGAGATTATAACTATCTATTCTCTGCTCCTCAATCGGGGATTTACTTCGTAAAACTTCAAACTCAGGATGGAGTATTAGTGAAAAGAATAGTGTATACAAGATAGGAAAACCCTTATATAATGCGAAAAGCCACGCTCAATGCGTGGCTTTTCTTTTATTCAGCGGAGAAAGAGGGATTCGAACCCCCGGAAGTGTTACCTTCAACAGTTTTCAAGACTGCCGCAATCGACCACTCTGCCATTTCTCCGAGCGCAAAAGTATCATTTTTTTGATTGCTCAAATAAAAAACTTAAAAAAATATATTTAATTCCTAACTTTGTCCTCTAATCCCTGCATTTATATTGGGATAAATGTAAACCATGAAAAAATATTTCATCCTTATAAGCTTCTTTTTTGTTGCATTCAACTCGTTTGCTTCTAATCCAATAAAAGCATTTCTTACCTTTTCCACTTTCAATAATCCTTCAAAAGGTCCTTATGTTGAGACCTATCTTTCGGTGATTGGCAATTCGGTAAATTTTGTTCAAGGAGGGAATGGGAAATTTCAGGGGTCGGTGGATATTTCCATTGCTTTTACCCAAAATAATGAAATAAAATCGGCTTTGAAATATACGTTAACTAGTCCCGAAATAACGGATACCACTAAAAACTATCCTAACTTCCTTGACCAACATCGCTATAATTTGCCAAATGGTAAATATAATCTTGAGATTTCGATAGCTGATAAAAACAAACCAAGCGACAAGCCATTTACTTCTACCGCTCCAGTTATCATCAATTATCAAGACTCCTTGATTACGGTATCTGATATTCAATTATTGGAATCGTACACGAAGTCGAATGCGAACACCATGCTTACCAAAAGTGGATACGAGCTCGTTCCTTATGTTTCCAATTTTTATCCAGAGAACATAAACATGCTTAAGTTTTATACGGAGATTTATAATGCGAAGAAGATATTGGGCGAGGGACAGAAAATGATTATTAGTTATTCTATTCAAGCTTATCAAACCCGAACTAAACTCAATGATTATAGTGCGTTCTCGATGCAAACCACAAATAATGTAAACATCTTGCTTCCTGAACTTAGTATTGCTTCTCTTCCTTCGGGCAATTATAACATGGTGGTAGAGGTTAAAGACAAAGACAACAAAGTACGAGCTGTTCAAATCTTACCTTTTCAGCGAAAGAATAAATTAGCAACTCTTGCTTTTACTGATTTGAAATCGATTGATGTAACTCATACATTTGTGAGTAATATGAAAAGCCTTGACACGCTTGCCGAATACATTCGCTCGATGCGACCAATTTCTGGTTCGGCTGAAGTACAGTATGCCGAGAACCAATTAAAAGGACAAAACCTTGAACAAATGCAACAATACTTTTACAACTTCTGGAAAACTCGTAATTCGAATGACCCAGAAGCAGCTTGGAACGACTACAGTGCCGAGGTGAAGAAAGTAAACCGAGAATATGGAGTACTTGGTAGAAAAGGTTACAATACTGATAGAGGAAGGATTTACCTACAATACGGACCACCTGACATACTCGGAAAATATGAATATGAAACAAACTGTTATCCTTTCGAAATATGGCATTATCAAGTATTACGAGATAAAACCAAAGAGTATACTTTTGAAAACAATCGTCAATCGGACAAGAAATTTATCTTTTGTTCTCACGATTTTTCTTCAAACAATGTTTTACTTATTCACTCCAATGCCATTGGAGAAAAAACTGATCCTCGCTGGCAGTATTATATATATAGGATGGATGTGGATTTTCTTACTGCAAACATGCTCGGCAACTACGACAATCAAACGATACCACCAAGTGTTTCTGATTTTCTTACCGACCTTTGGAAAAACCCACGATAATATAATGCACGTGATAAACCGCTACACCCACTTATATATTTGATGAAGGTTGCCATTGTTATTTTAAATTGGAATGGAAAAAAGTTTCTCGAAACCTTTCTTCCTTCTGTACTTGCCAACAATGCTGCGTTTGCAGAAGTAATAGTAGCCGATAATGATTCGAGTGATGATTCGGTGAGTTTTGTTCAAAACAACTATCCTAGTATTCGTATTATACAAAATGCGGTGAATGGAGGTTTCGCTAAAGGGTATAACGATGCCTTGAAATATGTGTCGGCCGAATATTTTGTTCTACTTAATTCGGATATTGAAGTGACTCCACATTGGCTCGAAAGTATTGTGGCCTTGATGGATGCTGACCACAACATTGCTGCATGTCAACCCAAAATAAAAGATTATAACAACAAACACCTCTTCGAATATGCAGGTGCTGCGGGTGGGTTTATCGACAAGTTTGGTTATCCTTTTTGTCGTGGACGAATACTCAACTCCATTGAAGAGGATAAAAATCAATACAACGATTTGCGCGAAGTGTTTTGGGCTACTGGTGCTTGTTTGTTTATTCGTGCTACTTGTTTCTTCGAAGTGAAAGGCTTTGACGAAGATTTATTTGCACATATGGAAGAGATTGATTTGTGTTGGCGACTAAAAAACCGTGGATACAAAATAATGTATTGTCCTAGTTCTACCATTTATCATGTGGGAGGAGGTACCTTGAAAAAAACAAGTCCACACAAAACATTCTTAAACTTTCGTAACAACCTTATTGTGCTTTGCAAGAATCACCCTCCACGTTATTTCTTTGCTAAACTATTTACACGAATGGTGATGGATGGAATAGCGGGTTGTAAGTTTCTTGCGGCAGGACAATTTGGACATTTCATAGCGGTGATTAAAGCTCATTTTAGTTTCTATGCCTCCCTTGGTGCTACGCTTAAGAAACGAAAAGCATTGAAAGGTGAAATAAAAGAATATACCACCACTGCGGTGTATTTGCACAGTATCGTTGCCGATTTTTATTTGCGAGGCAAGAAAACATTTACCGAGATTGATTTGAAAGATAGATTCATGTAAGCTTGGAAAAAACACTTCCCTCCTACTCCATGCCTCGCTCTGCCAAAATAACCTTTGCTATCATCACCCTTTCTTGGTTTTTGTTGAGTAGTAATCAAAAGAATTGGTCGCGCGATCAAATCAAAGCTGATGTGGTGAGTTACTATAGTTATCTGCCTGCGTTGTTTATCGACCACGACCTTTCACTTAGTTTTCTGAATCATCCCGAAGGGCATGCCAATGGACGGTATTGGGCAGGCAAGGCTCCCAACGGTGCTTATGTAATTAAAACTTCGATGGGCTTGAGCTTGGTATACCTTCCCTCCTTTCTCATTGCACATTATGTGGTAGCTCCTTTGGGTGGCTATGTGCGCAACGGATATACGGAGGCTTATCAGGCTTGTTTGGCGGGTGGAAGTTTTGTTTTCCTTTTTCTTGGTTTGTATTATTTGCGCAAAACATTGCTCCAGTTCTACTCCGAAACCATTGCCCTTTGGACCATTGTGTCGGTGTATTTTGGTACCAACTTATTATGGTATTCGTATGGCGAAGCATTGATGCCCCATGAGTTTATGTTCGCTTTTATTTCGTTCCTCCTTTACCTCACCATCAGGTGGCACCAACAACCTACTCTTAAAACTTCCATGTTATTAGGAATTGTATGTGGCATCATCATCATTGTGCGACCTGTGGACGTGCTGTTTTGTAGCATTCCTCTTTTGTATGGTAGTTGGAATAAACAGTATCTCCAAACAAAATTAAACCTCATCCTACAGAATTGGGGTAAAGTTTTGATGATGGTATCCATTGTGTTTTTAATGCAATTGCCTCAACTCTTCTATTGGAAAACGCTTACTGGAAATTGGTTCTACAATTCATATCCTGGCGAACGCTTTTTCTGGAATCATCCTCACCTGCTCCAAGGATTGTTTGGCTTTCGCAAAGGATGGTTGCTCTATACCCCCATTATGTTGTTTGCTGTGGTGGGTTTGTTTTACATGAAAAATAAAGCAAAAGACTTTTTATTATCCATTGCTATCTTACTTCCTGTGTTTTGTTTTATTCTCTTCTGCTGGTGGAGTTGGTGGTATGGAGGCACCTTCGGAATGCGCCCTATGATTGACATCTATGCTTTGCTTGCCATTCCTATGGCTGCAAGTTTCGAAACATGGATGAAGATTAGATGGAGTAAGATTGCTACTACCATTGGCATTTGTTTCTTCATTGCGCTTAATTTATTTCAAACTTATCAATACAACAATTTCATTATTCATTTCGATTCGATGACGGCACAAGCCTATTGGCATGTGTTTGGAAGATATGAAAAGCCCGACCATTGGTGGGAAACACTTCGCCTTACCGACCCGTTGCGTGCACAACGTGGATTGCCCGAAGAATATACCTTGCAGGAGATTTTCGAAGGAAGTTATTTCTTGCGCACACATGATAATAAAGTCATTTCGTGCGATGCCTTTGGTAATCTTTCGCAGATTGAAAACTACGACTACACCGTGCCCGAACATTTCTCCTTTATTCCTGCTTCGAACAATAGCGCCATCATAAAGGCTACCAATGGATGCTACATCACCGTGAATGACAGCAACCACCTTGAAGCCAAAGCCCAAGAGGCAGAACAAGCTACTGCCTTCGAAATAAAATTACTTGGCGATAATAAATTGGAACTCCATGCTGGTGGGTTCTGCAAACTTATTCGCCTTTATATGAGTAATTAGGGGAATTGAGATGAGCAAGGCTATCCCATTTTAACTAATGAGTTAGGAAGCATCAACAAAAAAGGAACACTTTTTTCATAGTTCACTTCGTAATAGTTTACACCTATCTGTAGATTTTTGTAATAAGTTGGTCGGTTGTCCCAATAGTTTTTTTCTGATGTAATGCACCATGCATTCTCGCCCAGCATTTTTGCTAGAAACCACTTCTCAATTAATCGCGTGGTTCTTCCGTTTCCGTCAACAAATGGATGAATGTTCACAAACACTAAATGAATGTAAGCTGCGTAGTAAAATATTTCTGTAGTTGTAAGTTTTGTTTTTAATAAGAGGGCTATGTCGGAGAAAAGTTTCTCCAACTCTTGTTTTATTAATTCAGGTTCAATGGCCAAGTAAATGAGCCTTCCTTCGCTTCTTACTCCAACTTTTACTTTTCGTATTTTACCTCTTTCTTTTTTTATCAGGATGGATTGAGTTAACATTTGATGCGCTTTCAAGAGATTGTCGAGGGTTAAATCATTTTCTCTTGCAAATTGGTAAGCTGCAATCAAGTCCTCGATTTCCTTGATTTCTTTTGTCTTAAGGTGCAAGTTAAATTCGCTTGATTTCAAATAGGTGTCGAAACTAACGGTGTTGCCTTCAATATTAGATGAATGGACAGCAGAATTGGCGAGGTAAAATTTGAAGTCTTCTACACTTTGCGATTTGTTTTTCAATGTCGCGAACGAAGATTCGATGTCAACTTTCAGTTGCTTTTTATATTTATTGAAGTACTTTTGGTTTAATATTTCTAGTTCCAAAGTCATGTTCCAAAGATACTAAAAATCTGCTTTTAATAGTACATGGTCCTTTTTAAGGTTGAAATTGCAGAATAATGTATCTTTGCAAAGAAATAAAATTTTAACAAAATGGAATTAACAATAAACATTAAACAGGCAAACAAATTAAAATTTGTTACAGAGTTGTTGAGTTCTTTGAGTTATGTTGAGATTAAAGATGTTTCAACAAAAAAAGCCAAAGAAAAGAAAGCAGAGAAAGTGAGTCCTACCCTGCTGTTTGGCAAATGGAAAGATTTAGAAATTGATGCCAAGGAATTAAGAAAAAACTCATGGCGAAAAATTTAATTTTAGTAGATACCAATATTTTAATTGATGTTTTTAGAGGTAATAAAAACACAAAAAAAGTGTTGGACGCTATTGAAGGCAACATCGCTATTTCGGTGATTACCGCAATGGAACTTTACAGGGGTTGCAAAACGAATAAACGAAAAGCAGAACTTACCGAACAGCTTAAAGCGTATAAAATAATTCATCTCGATAGTGAGATTTCTGAAAAGGCATTGCAATTGTTTAATCAATACACCTCCGCAAATCAAGACATGTATATTGCTGATTGTTTGATTGCGGCCACCAATATTATTCATAAAACCAAATTGTTTACTCATAATAAATCTGATTTTAATTTCATGAAATCGGTTGTGTTCTACCATCCTTAAAGGATTTCCACGTTGATTGTTGTTTTCATTAACAACCACCTTTAAAACTTCTAATCCCCTTACCCCTGCTTACAGCCTTCATCTATTAAGTGTTTCAAAACCTTTAGGTCGATGTCGGCAAGTTTGTTGATGTAAATGCAACCCATGCCGGCTTTGTACTTTCCTAGTTTTTCGAGGGTGGAGGAATATGTGTCAACATAATTGCCAAAGTAGAGAGTAATGTTTGTTTTGCGAGGTGCGAAACCTATGCGCATCCAGTCGGCTTCGCGGCCGGTGGTTGGGCTTTTATGCCTACGTATGCCGAAACCTACAAAGGAATTGCTCCAGAGGATGGGCTCTTCGTGGCTTGCTTTTTTCATTAGTTCGAGGAGTTGAAAGCTGTCGGTGCGCTTTTGTTCGGGGCTGATGGTATTCAGGAATTCTTCCACATTGGTGGTGGTGGGTTTGGTTTTATTGTCTGCTAGTTTTGTTTTCTTTTCTGCCATTATTATTACTTTTCTTATTCAACAAGTTTGTTGGTGAAAACACCAACAAAGGCTAAAAATAAATTCCTTCTTGCATTTCGCCTTTGTCTATTACAAGTTGTCTGCCTGTAAAGTTTATTGTTTTAATTTCTTTTCCAAGCAGGTCTATTATTCTTATTGTTGTATTCTTTTGTTCTTCGCTAAATGTGATGGCTGTTTGCGATGTGAAAGGGTTTGGATAAATAATAATATTAGTAGAATTATTTATTTCTTCAATCCCAGTTGGATTAAAACATAATGTATGAATCGAATCATTACCGTTTGTTATTGTTATTGGAATATAATAATTGGTTACACCAGATGCATTACCTGTTGGCGGTGTGCTAGGTGTTAATATAGTTGTACTATCAACCATTGGTAGATTATATTCCTTACAACCACTATTACCATTCGCATCTGTTTTTATTAAATACAGGTTTGGAATTGGAGTAAAGGCAACTAAAGCAGGAGTACTTCTGCCCGAAATAATATAACCATTATCAGATGTTTGATAAACATAATGTCCTTCTTCGTCATTGCTCATAGCAGATGCAGTATCACCATAAGATTTGCTCCATTGATAATTTCCTAAACTATCAGTTTTAATTAAAAGTGCATTTGTATATGGCTGAAAAGCAATTTCACCATTCGAAATACCTGTAATAACAAAACCTCCATCATTCGTTTTAGTCGTAAACATTCCTAAGTTATGTTTCCCGTCAGCATATTTTTTCGCCCATAAAACATTTCCACTGTTGTCAGTTTTGAATAACAAAACGTTTCCTTTCGCACCGGTACCAGTTGGGATGTCCATTGTTCCTGTTGCAAGATATCCTCCATCTTGAGTTTGAAAGATAGCATTCGTTTCACAGCTGTTGCAAGCATAAGTTTTTGTCCACTGTAATATTCCAGAGCTATCTGTTTTAATTAAATAGGCTTCTCCTCCAACTCCTGCGGTAGCAGGTGCCGAACCAGCTATAATATATCCTCCGTCAGCCGTTTGTTTTACCGAGTATCCTTCATAAAGATTTAAACCCCCAAAAGTTTTCCCCCATAATACAGTACCTGTACTATTCGTTTTAACTAAATATACATTCTCTTGTCCTGAAACATTCATTTTAGTATATCCAATAACAACATATCCTCCGTCTGTTGTCTGATGCACTTCTTTTGCGATACTCCATATATTATTTGAAAACGCAGTTGTCCAAATGGTGTTTCCTGATGTGTCGGTTTTTATTAAATAAATATGATATTGTTGTAAACTGTTTTTATCCGTTGTACCAGTTATAATATATCCACCATCATTGGTCTGTTCTGAATATACACCAAAAAAATCAATTGAATCGTTTATGTATTTTTTAGTCCAAACAGTATCCCCATGGGCATTTAGTTTTATTAAACTTCCATAAAATTGTTGAAGAGATAAATTGCTCGTCAAACCATATCCATTAGCAATATAACCTCCGTCTGTTGTTTGATGTATACAATATCCAGAGGAATTAAACTTTTTTTGAAAGGTTACTACCTGACTAAACGATGATGTTATAACAAGTATGACCATCATCAATGTTGTAATTGTCTTTTTCATTTCGTTCTCGTTTTTTAATTTCTCAAATGCTCATTGTGTTCATTTACTTTTCAACTTCCACCCCACAAATATACCCTTTTTCCATTTGCTAAAAACTTTACTTATATATATAGTATACTTTGTGTGGTTCGGTAAATGATTATTGGAGTTCGCAGGGTAAGGTATTGCTGCTAAGTGTGGTGTCTTCATTTTTTTTCATTCTTTATTTAATTTTTTTTTAATTTTAATTCATTTTTACTAATCATTTAATTGAATGCGTATGAAAAAGAAAATCAAAAAACCTAGTAAATCGTTGAAAAAGGCTGCCGATGCTGATTACGAAGCTATTGCAAACATGCTTGAACCAAGATTGTTTTGCACAGAATTTCATGAACACCCAAATGTGAGCATTAGTTCAGATGTGCTGAAAAAGTTTCTCTGTTTCAAGTATGTTCGGGAGCGGAAGTACAAAATGAGCATAAGGCGAATCTCAAGCGAATTATTGATTCCGAAATCAACAATTGGCGGTTGGTTTAAAAAGGCATAAGTCCTTTTGTTTTATGGTTTCAAAATTTTCAGTCCGAAATGCGTACGGGTTTCGGACTGAAAGTGTATTGCCTTGTAAAACCAAAAGAAATAGTTTTTTACTTTGTAAAAAGAAAAAGTTCTTTCATAAAATTGATAATAGGCAAACGGAAATTCCTGAGCGGTGCTCCCACGTTTTGGCGGGCTTAAGCAAAAATGGCTGGAGATGATGCCGAAACGATTTCGGCATCATCCAAAACGATTTTGGCATCATCCAAAATGATTTCGGCATCATCCAAAACGATTTCGGCATCATCCAAAACGACTTCGGCATCATCCAAAATGATTTCGGCATCATCCAAAATGATTTTGGCATCATCCAAAATGATTTCGGCATCATCCAAAACGACTTCGGCATCATCCAAAACGTTTTCGGCATCATCCAAAACGTTT
>CAIWDF010000123.1 GCA_903911435.1 uncultured Bacteroidota bacterium | reverse complement strand
CTCTGCTCCTAGCAAGGATTCGTTTGGACGGTTCAAGTGAAAAATTGAAAAGCCTGCCCACCAATTATCCGAATAAATCAGGGTTCCTGTATTAAAATCAAAATAAGTTTTTGATGAAGTTGGGTCCTCAATCGTTGCAACATTTCCTCCCCTAGCTATCTGATCACCAAAAACAAGTTTATTATAATTAATGCTTCTGATGCCTATTCCTGGTTGAACCCCAAATCGTAGAGAAATCATTTTACTTACACGCAATTCATATGCAATAGAAGGATCGATAACAGTGGTGCGCAATTGCCCCGAACCAGCTTCATCGTTACCCAATAACAGTCCAATTCCTAAATGATATTTATCCAAGTAATGGTCGGCCGATAATAAATAGGTTTTGTAAGCAGTCGAAATTCCTGGCCATTGATTTCGGTAAGTAAGCGCTACCCTTGAACACACATTTGCACCCGTAAATGCTGGATTGAGGTATAAAGGTGCCGCATAAAATTGAGTAAAGTGCATATCTTGTGAATGCACTAACTCTGCTGATAAAAGCAGAAGAAAACCTATCGCTATTTTATGAAATTTATTCATTTATAATGCGTTCAAGTTTAAAATTAATATCATCTCCAGAATTAAAACTATACCCTTCAAGTACCCTTGTTTTAAAGCCTTTGGCTTCTATTGAAAGTATGTACTTTTGACGATTATTTGAAATCACAAGGAACTTTCCTGTTTCTTGATTCGATCGGTACAGACCAACTTCTTGTTTCGTTCGGGGGTCAACTAAAGTGATTATAGCTCGAGTTATCACCGAATTGTTTTCATCCATTACATGTATTGTAAATGGTTTTTGTTCTGAAGAATTCCCTCCAAAATAAACACTATAAATATCTTGAGAGCCATATCCACCTTCCCGTTCGGAAGAAAGGTAGCCTGTTGAACCATTCATATTGAGTACGAAGAAAATATCATCATTCACTGTATTAATAGGACAACCAAGATTTTCTGGTTCTGTAAAAATGCCAGCATCATTAAATGTTGATTTAAACACATCATAACCTCCCATGTTTTTATGCCCTTCGGAACTGAAGAATAAAGTCGTACCTAATGGTTCAACGTAAGGAGCATCTTCATTGTATTCAGTATTTATTTTGGGGCCTAAATTAAAAGGCTCACCCCATTTCCCGTTACTCAACCTTCTCGCAAGGTATAAATCTTTTCCTCCAAATCCACCTGGGCGGTTACTCGAAAAGAAAATAATATTTGCATCAGCCGAATAACAAGCACTCGATTCTAAGTAACTTGGCGAATTTACGTTAGCACCTAACAAGCTTGGTTTCGACCATTTCCCTTGCACATAATTACTTTCGTATATATCACCGCTCTTCAAGTCTTTGCTTGTACGGTATAAAAGTAATTTCTCTCCATTTGCCGACAACCCAGTACAAGCATCATGAACACTTGTATTAATCACGGTATCCATCATCACAGGAGACTTCCAACCGTTGCCTTGTTTCTCTGACATATAAACATCTTCAAAATAGTCGCCATAAATATCAGATTGTTTCCAAACATTGTTTTTCCTACGAGAAGTAAAAACCATGAAGGATTCATCTGCCGGAATTAATGGAGCATATTCAGGGTATTCTGTATTTATTGTACTTCCAAGGTTTTCGATGAGGGTGTTATTATCTTCATCCACTTCAAGTAATCTCGCGGTATAGCATTTAATAACCAAATCATTAATTTCTTTGTTTGTATGATCCTTCTCACCTTTGTACGACTGATAGTCATTAAAACACTCTATCGCTTTGTCATAATTCCGAAGCGAATGATTCAATAGCCCTAAGTAATAATTGGTTTCAGGGAAATCTTTTTTTATGACTTTCTCAAAATACTTTTTTGAAGTGTTTTTAAATTTCCTTAACTCGAATTTACATACTCCCAATTTAAAATTGACTTCGCTATTATTACTATCTACTTGATAAAGTTTCTCGTAACCACTCATTGCATTCAAATAATCAGCTTCTTCAAATGCCTTATCGGCTTCAAAGAATATTTTTTTATCCAAGTGCATATTCTGCGCCAAGAAAGGTAGCACAAGTAGCATCAAAGACGCAAGTAATAAATATTTTTTATCGTAATAATGTGACATCACCACTTTGAGTAAATCGTTTATTATTATCAAATTTAATATCTGCTTTCCAAATATAGACATCACTCTGGCAAAGTTTACCATGATAGTATCCATCCCAACCTTGTTTGAAATCTTCCGTTTCAAAAATCAACTCTCCCCAGCGATTGAAGATTTGTAATTTAAATTCCGAAACGCCTTTGGTGTAAGGGAAAAAGATATTGTTATCCATTGCTGTCGCATCGTAGTATCCACCTGTGCTTCCATCTGTCCCAGGACTGAAAGCATTTGGAAAAACCACATCCGTATTCGTAGTCACCTCAGCATTGGCAGTGTCCTTACATCCGAAAGCTGAACTTACAATTAATTGAACTGGAAAGACACCAACATCATTATAGGTATAGGTTGGGTTTTCGGCTGTGGAATTACCACCTTCTCCAAATGTCCAAAAATAAGTAACTGCATTGATTGAATGATTTGAACAAATTAATTTATCATAAGGGAGATTAAGTGAAGTAGCGTTTAACGTAAATGATGCAAATGGTCGTGGGTGAGCATGGATGATATAAGGGGTTGATCCATTATTATTGGTACACCCCCCACTTGTAGTCACAGTCAAGGTAACGTTGTAAGTTCCTGGATTTGTATACAAATGAATTGGGTTTTGTTGAGACGAAAAACTACCATCACCAAAGCTCCAAAGCCATGTGATTATAGGATCGTTCAAATTGCCCGAAACGGAATTATCATAGAACTGAATATAACTTGGCACACATACACTTGAAGTATCCGTTGACAATAATATTATTGGGGGGGGATTAAAAGTGATGTGAACAGAATCAGTCACCGAAGTACTACAAGAATTAGAAACCGTCACAATATATGTTGTCGGTTGTGTTGGGGTTACGGTGTAAGGTCCAGGTCCTGTGCCTAGATTATTGTTCCAAACATAGGTCAATGGTCCGGTTGAACCTGTGGTTTGTGCAGTGATTTGAGTGCTTGAACCAGGACAAATTTGTGCTGTTCCTGTTAACGTGAGGTCAGCTGGTGATAAACTGTATACAATTGCTTGTGTCGTTGCTGATACTCCAACACATCCGTTTTGATCGGTAGCAGTAACAGTGTACGTGGTAGTAACATTTGGTGAAACCGTTAAAGAACCTAGGTTTGTGACTCCAGAAGGTAACCAAGTATAGATATAATTACCTCCTCCACCAACAGCCAATGCAGATACTGTTCCCACAGTTCCCAAACAAATGGTATCGTTCAATCCACCTACAGTAATAATCTGAGATGGCTGCGTTAAGTTTGCTGAATTTGTAGTGGTACATCCATTACCATCGGTAACTGTAACTACTGTAGCTCCTGCATAAATATTTGTCGCTGTACTTCCTGTTTGAATTGGAGTGGCAGCCCATGAATAGGTATATGGCACTGTTCCGCCTTGTCCAATTACAGAAGCACTTCCCGTCCCGTTATAACATATTGGATTAACAAAGGAGGTTATAGACGAGGAAAGAGCCGAAGGTTGAGTAACATTCAATGATATAGAAGTTGAACAGCTATTCTGATCTAAAACACTCACGGTATAGGTTCCAGCAGAAAGACCTGTAACCGAAGGAGAACTAGATGAGTTTGGCGACCAGGTATAACTATAATTTGGAGTGCCTCCATTAGCTGCCACTGTAATTGTTCCATTACTTCCTCCGAAACATGAAACATTTGAAATTCCACTCACACCTATGCTAACACCAGTTGGCTGCCCTATTACAGTATTTGCATTTGCTGAACATCCAAGTGCATCGGTTACGTTAACGGTGTATGTTCCAGCGGTCAAACCTGAAGCTAGTAAACTCGTTCCTCCGTATGGCAACCAATTAATGGTGAATGGTGAAGTTCCAGAAGTAAGTTGAGCAACAGCGAATCCATTATTACCACCAAAACATGACGCATCATTCGATGATGAAATATTTACTGTTGGCCCAGGAATGTTTGTAATCGTTGCAGTATTGGATGTAACACAATTGTGGGAGTCAGTCACCTGCAAAGTGTATGTTCCTTGTCCAATATTAGTTAAAGTCGGATTTGAAGACGAGATAGGCGACCATGAATATAGATATGGCGCACTTCCTCCCGATACTTGAGACAACACTGAACCATTAGGTAAACCACAAGAAGAATTTAAAGCAAATAATGTTGCTGTAATTGCATTAGGTTGAACCACAGTTAATGCAACATTTGTTTGACAACCTTGAGCATCAGATACAAGCACAAAATAATTCCCAGGATTAAGTCCTGACGCACTTTGTGCAAAGCCTCCTGAAGGTGACCATTGATAAGTATAGTTAGGAGTACCTCCTGAAGGGTTAACACTAGCAGTTCCATCACCTCCTCCAAAACAACTTGTTCCGGCAGTAATTCCTGTTGCAGTTAATGCTAATGTCGGTTGACTCACTACTACATTAATTGAACTCGGACATCCATTAAAATCTGTAATTCCAACAGTATATACACCTGCAGACAAACCTACGCCTGTAGCACCATTACCTCCAGTTGGCAACCAATTGTAATTGTAAAATGGAGTACCACCTGTAACATTTAATGTAATGGAACCATTATTGCCTCCAAAACAACTTACGTTGTTCGTGAATGCAACCACAGGAACAATAGGATTTGGCTCAGAAATCAATATGGTGTCTAATGTTATGCAATTATGCGCGTCTGTGACTTGTAAGAAATAATTACCGGCTGTAAGTTGACTTATGGTATCAAAAGTATGACCTGTTGGTAACCACAAATAACTATAGCTTGGAGTTCCTCCTGTTGCTATAACGGATGCTCTTCCATTATTCCCCTCGTAGCATGAAACGTTTGAAGTTGTCAATGCTAACTGAACTTGCGCTGGTTGAGAGATAGCAGGACTAGTTGTAGCTAAAGATTGACAACCATTCGCATCAATCACCACCAACGTATATAATCCTGCTGTAAGACCGGTTGCTATTGGATTATTTCCACCATATGGACTCCAATTAAATGTAAATGGTCCAGCACCACTATTTACTACAGCTGTTGCAGTTCCGTCATTGCCCCCAAAACAACTCACATTTGTTGAGGAGATGATGGAAACACTTGGTCCAGTATTATCATTCACATTTACATATTGTGAGGCTGTACAATTGTTTTGATCGGTAACAGTTACTGTATAAGAACCAGAAAGTAAAGCAAGCGCTGTATCATTATTTCCACCTGAAGGGAACCATTGATATAAAGATGGATTGACCCCGCCAGTGACACTAACATAGGCCTCCCCATTTGGTAAACTACAATTTGAGTTCAATGAACTTGTGGTCAATACCATTTGGTTTGGTTCGTTGACCCCAATCGTTTGAACATTAGTACAACCGTTAAAATCAGTTACGGTTAATGTATAAGTTCCTGCTAATACATTTTGAACATTTTGAGTATGGATATTACCTGGCACCCAAGTATATGTATAAGGCCCAGTTCCACCAGCAGGGATAGAAGACAACGTTCCACTTGCTCCTCCGAAACAAGCTGCAGGTGTTGAAGAAACAGAAACGGAAAGCGCAGCAGCTGGTTGAGTAATGGAAACATTATTTTGAAATTGACACCCATTATTATCTGTTACAGTGACGGTATAAGTTGTTGCTTGAACATTCAACAAACTCGCAGAACTAGAATTTCCAGGCAACCAATTATAACTATAGTTTGGCGTCCCTCCTGATGCATTCACAGTAACCCCACCATTACTACCTCCGAAACAACTCACATTTGTTTGGTTGATAAACACCGCGCTCAAAGTTTGAGGCTCAGTAATAGTAACAAAATTAACGGCTGAACACAAATTATTGTCAGTGGTGGTGAGTGTATAAGTACCACTCGCCAAATTTGAAACAGAAGCCGAGTTGAAATTCCCTGGCATCCAAGAATACGTATAGCTGGGGATTCCTCCACTAGCTAAAACACTTGCCGTTCCATTGTTCAAGTTACTACATGTTTCATTAGTAGAAGAAATAGCATTCACAAGAGCTGTTGGCTGTGTTAATGTGGCCGAACTAGATATAACACATCCTAGGAAATCGGTAACTGTTTCAACATACGAACCAGCAGGCAGACCACTTATAGTAGACGAAGTAGCCAAAGTAGGATTCCAACTGTATGTGTATGGAGCTGTTCCTCCTGAAACAGTTGAACTTATTGACCCATTACTTCCTCCAAAACAACTTACATTAGTTGAAGTAAGTGTAGCAGATAAAGGTAATGGTTGGCTTATTGTATAGTTCGAAGTTACCTGACAGTTTTTTGAATCAGTTATTGTAACAGTGTATGTCCCTATAGTTACATTCGTAAGTAAGGAGGATACGCTATTACCTGGAAGCCACAAGTAATTATAGGGAGCATTCCCTCCTGTTGGCGTTGCCACAATGGACCCGTTATTTCCTGAAGCACACGACACATTTGTAACAACCGCACTCACTGACAGCACCTGAGGTTGAACAATTACAGCAGTATTTTGAGCAGTACAACCATTTCCATCAGTGATGGTAACCACATAACTACCTTGAACTAAATTTGTAGCGGTTTGAGAAGCTTGCGAGGGTACTGAATTCCAGAAAAACGAAAACGGACTAACTCCACCTACAACAGTTGCTGTTGCGCTTCCATCGTTGCCACCAAAACAACTTACAGGAGTGGTGGTGGTGGTAACAACACCATTAAATCCAGCATAATTAATTTGAATGGTGTCGGTAACAGGACCACATGGAGAACTATTGTTAGTTGAGGTCAATACAAGGGTAACATTTCCATTTGTAATATCGCTACTGCTCAAAATATAGACTGCATTTAGTGCCGATACACTTGGAGAAAAAGTACCACTACCCAATGTCGACCATTGACCTGTGGTAGTACCACCAGTTACACTACCACTCAATTGAATATTGGTAGGGGCACAATACACTTGATTGGGGCCAGCACTGACTGTCGCAATCATTTTTACCACAATGGTCACTTCATCATAATTATTGCAAACACCTTGAGTTACAGTCCATCTGAGCACAACTGAATTACCTGGAAGAAGCCCTGTAACAGTCGAACTTGGTGAACTCGGAGTAGTTATCGTTGCTGTTCCCGAGACCACCGACCATTGACCGGTACCAACAGTTGGCGCGTTACCGCTAAGGGTTGTGGAGGTTGACATACATAATAATTGATCCGTACCTGCATTTGCAGTGGTAGGAAGTAAATCAACACTCACGGTTACACTATCAAATGTTGGATTACATAACGGACTGCTTATTGTCCAAACAAAAACATACGATTGACCAGGTGCTAAACCTGAAACAGTTGTTGTTGGTGATGAAGGATTCACTATCGTTGCAGTACCTGACACCACTGTCCAATTACCTGTACCTACAGAAGGAACATTACCAATAAGTGTAGCTGTGGTGGTACCACAAATGATTTGATCGTTACCTGCATTCGCAATCGTAGGTGAGTTTGTAATCACCACATTCATGGTGTCAATTTTAGCTGCACATAAATTATTACCAGTTGAAGTAAGGAAGAAATTGACAGAACCTAATGCTGTATCTGCACTGCTAGGTGTATAGGTTGCATTCAACGTTGTTGTATTCGGACTAAAACTTCCAGAACCACTACTCGACCAGACCCCGCCTGTAGCATTCAAAACAGAGCCAGTGAGTGTAACAATTGGATTATTTCCACATACCGTTTGATTTAAACCTGCATTAACAATTGGTTTTGGATTAATCGTAATTACTTGGGTACTTGTGCTCACACAATTATTATTGTTGGTTACGGTGAGTGTTACCGTATAGGTACCCGCAGTAGTATAGGTGTGAGAAGGATTCTGTAAAGCAGACGTTCCTGAATCTCCAAAATCCCATGACCAAGAAGAAATCGTACTATTAGCTGTGGTTGTATTATCAGTAAAAACAATTGAAGAACCAACACATGCAGGAGCATTATCTGTAAAGTTTGGAGTAACCGTGCTTACTACCAGAGGAGCTGTAGCCGTATTTGCACAATTTGTCCCAAAGCCTGTAGTCAATGAAATCGTGTAAGTTCCTGGTCCAGGATATGTATAACTAGGGTTGTTGAGTGTTGAAACATCAGCATTGGTGGTTAAATCACCAAAATTCCATAGCCAATTACTACCTGAACTTCCTCCTAAATTGGTAAATGAGACAGTAGTACTATTGCAGGAGGTGGTTGGCGAAAGCACAGCAGGTGCAAAGGTTGGACAGTTAATCACATTAAATTGAAAGTCACGAAGCGTAGAACTGAGGTAAACTCCATTCCTATATTCCTTTACTACAACACCTACCACAAATTGCCCAATCATCCCAGGAGTGCCTGTGAGCAATCCTGTGGTATGATTTAAATTGAAAGGACTAACACCTAAAGGGTTGGTATAGGTATAACCTGGTTGAAACACAATTGGTGTAAACACCGCAGTATTGGTGGTAGGAGGGAAAGTTGGATCCAATGGACCTGCATTGTTATCTCCGTTATAAGGTGTGTAAAAATCATAGTACAATGAGTCTCCATTAATATCTGAAGCCGAATGGTCGAAAGTAAATGGTTCGCCTACACATAAAAACAATGGTGGAAACAAATTAAAGGTTGGGTTACTATTATTTAAAAAATCATTTGCATCAACAAAAACATTATCGAAACGATAGACTTCACTCGATGGAGATGATGAATCAAAATGAACTCGAATAACGATTTGTACGGTATTACCAATGATGCCCAATTGTGATGAAATAGCACTCGTAAAATTGCTAGCCAAAAATCCATTATTGGTGAAAGGAATCAAAGGTCCTCCATTCAAACCATAATATACAAAAATGGTATCGTTAGCATCTAGGTTTCCTGTTTGAAACAAATCAGCACTCAAATTAACTCCAGCAGGATATGAAGAGATATTGATGACTTGAGATGTCCATGTTTCTTCAGCGTCATTAGCTCCAGTTATTTGAAATAAATCATTCTGAACACTTGCCGAATTAGGAGCAATTGCACCTGAAGCAATACTCCAAGCAGTAGCATTATTATCTACTGTAGTTCCATTACTTAGAGGAAAATCTTCACCCCAAACAACATTGGGTCCTGGTATATAAGCATAATAACTTTCTCCTACACAATTACAAACTGCATTCACATTGGTTAAGCTTAAGTTTCTAGCGATAAGCTGATAGTACATATGATAACCACCTGGATTAGGAGGCAGATTGTTCACCGTTTTTGTATACACGCCTTGCTGAGTACATGGCATCGGATTGGGTGGTGTAGCACAAGTATCTAAATTAGATGGAACAGAAGTAACCGTTCCTAACGACATAGTGATATCTCTACTTGGAGAGAATGAAGCCCCATCGTACCCTAATACATTTATGGTTACCGAAGCAGGGAAAGCTGCCGTACCTGGAGTACAGTCGCGGTATAACTTAAGTGTTACCGTATAACTTGAGCCCCCATTATAAACGTACGTTAATGAACCTCCCACGATATGGGTTGAAAACGCAAGCTTTGAAAAGCCTAAGAAAAACAATAAAAGAAATAAATGTAATAATCTCCTCATAAATCTTCAGTTGCCACAAATGTAGCTCTTTTCAGGCCTTGTACGATAGATTTTTTGAGAAGTTACAAACATTTTTGATTTTTTGTCGAACATTTTTTGAATTACACCTATTGATTTGAACAGAATTTTTATAAAACAACTCATTAACACTGTTCAAAACGTAATGTTTTTTATCTGTTAATTTTTGAAATCACACGTTCTGCAATATGCACAAACTGCTCACCAAATTTCTTTACATTTTCCTCGTATCGAATTGGTTTTCGAATTGGAGTTTCACTTGAAAAACGACTCATAATATCTGCCAATTCATTGGCTTCATTTGGATTAAAAAAAGTAACATTTTCAGTGATCTGTTCTTTATGCACTGTCAGATTAGATGCAATCACATATTGCCCTATCGATTTCACATCTTCTATCACTGTGCTCCATCCTTCGAACAACGAAGGTTGAATAACAGAAATAGCAGTATTCATCAATTGTAATTGGTCTTCTCGATCAATAAAACCAAGGAACTTGATGTTTTCTTCGATATTATTCTCTACTATAAATTTCTTTAATTCATTAAAAAAATTCAAATTGCGATTATCATGCTCTTTGCCCGAAAACAAAACTAATATTTTATTATTTCCTAACTCCTTCAATCTTTTTACTGCCTTCAAAACAACAATATGATTTTTGTGAGCCCATACTTGATTAGGGCAAAAAAAGAAAGGTTGAGAGATATTATATTTTTCGTACAAATCGTTTATTGCAATTTCATTATATTTAGGATGTGTTACTGCAAATTGCATTACATACGATGCAGCTAAGGCATTTGGATAGAACTTATGAAAATGCGAGATGGCATCATTACTACTAAATACAATTGAACTCTTTTTATTTGCTAATTCCAATTGATAAGCTTTTCTCGATTTTATTTCTTCCTCCGAAAAAAATTGCGGTAAAAAATGTTCTTGAAAATCGGGAATCCAATACAAGTGATTCTTTATGGTTGAATAATAAATATGGTTCGATGCTGGGAAAAGCATATCCAAATCGCAATTCAAACGCTTTTTCGTTTCCTTTTTCACTATGAGTGGTTTCCCAATGAAAGCATTGAATACCCTGTTGATACCACGTTCAATTTTATGATAGGTGGGTGAGAAATCTTTTCCAACTATCTGCTGGAATTTTAAATAAGGGTATCCTGTTTTTTCTATTAAACCAAACTCTTCGGGTGTATTGGTTATTATAACAAGTTCAGGCTTTTGTTCGTCATCTATTTGGTTCAATGCATGAATAAGATTGATGATATAATAAGTTCCAGCAACCCAATTACTATTGTTTCTAAAAATGAGCCCTATTCTATACCTTTTAACCATGAACAATAATTTTTTATTCCTTGCTCGAAGCTATAATGTTGCTTGTAACCGAGCTCTTTTATTTTTCTTATATCTGCTCTCCAATTCAACGGATCGCCTTGTTTTATTTCTCCCGAATAATTGATTTCACCTGTCCAACCGAGCTCATGGAAGAAAACACTTACCGCTCTTTTTATTGTAATCTCTTCTCCGTTAGCCAAATTATAAACTTCTCCCGCAAAAGGAGCTTTGTTTATAATTATTTCAACCAAATGGATGAGGTCAGCGATGTAAATAAAATCTCTCGATTCATTTCCGTTTCCAAACAAGGTAATCGAATTTGTTGCTCTTGATTTTTGATACAAATCCCAAAACAATTGTTTTTTCAAACCTTCACCAAAAGCAGAGAACACTCGCAAGCTACATGTTTTAAGTTCGAAGAAGCGCGAATACTCCGACAGTAATTTTTCGCTTAATAATTTATGATAACCATAAGGCGAAAGAGGTTGTGTTATGGCATCTTCTGAAATAGGCAAACTCAAAGGATTGCCGTATACAGCTGCACTCGAGAAGTTGATAAACTTACATTCGGGATTATTGTTTTTTATAGCTCCTAATAAATTAATTACCAGCGAAACATTCAATTCAAAATCCTTTTCAGGAAATTGAAACGAATAGTTTACGTGTGCCGAGCCCGATGCATTGATACAATAATCGAATTGATGGTCAGAAAACAGTTGATTAAAATTATTAGAAATCGATTGAAGGCAAATGTAATTCGGTTCAACAACATCATGTATGTCACAGCCCCACACTTCAAATCCACTTTGCGTAAAATGTTTGAAACAATGCGAACCAATAAAACCTTTCGAACCAATAATTAATATTTTCATTCTTTCACTGCAATAAAAGTATACATCCTACCAGGCACTTTTCTCTCGTCAAACACTTCCCCCAATTTATTCTTGACATAAACAGTAGCCAATTTGTTTACAATTTTCAATTTACTAAGTACTCCTAATTTATTTTTAATTATGCTTTCCACAAAAACTTTATTCGTGTTCTCTTTTGCCTCTTTTTCTTTCTTACTCAACGGAAAATAGTTGATAACACTATCAAAATGTTTTAATACTTTTTTCACTTTCAAGCCTGAATTTATAATAGCTGATTTATATTCTTCTTCACTGAACGCATTTTCTCCTCCATAAAATTTCTGTAAAGGATGATTCTCTAAAAACCATTCTTTATCAATTTCATTATATACAACGTGATCCCTTACTGTAATTAGAACTCCTCCATCTTTTAACACTCTAGCACATTCTTTCAAAAACAATTCAAGATTGTAAGCATGATGCATACATTGACGTGCATAAACAATATCAAAAAAGTTATCCTCGAATTTGATTTCTTCCGCATATGCTTGATGAATATTCAAATTAGTTAAATTATAATGTTCCTTCAATTTTCTTATTGCACCAGCACCGATGGTATCACTTGGATCAGGTTCAATCGAATCCACATTTATGTCTTTCAACGCAAACGCAACTGCGCTTATTCCGTTCCCACTACCTATGTCGAGCAACTTAGTTTTCGAATCAAGTTTTGTATGCCTCGAAATCAGCAACTGCGTTTCTGCAAATTCTTCGCTTGTTTTAAAACGTTCGACATTCAAAGAAAGTTCTTCTTCAAAATAAGCTTTCTCAACAAGTTCTTTGTATTCTGGCTGTGTACGAATAAAACATATCGTTTCATCCCAATTCATTTTATTATCGCTCATTTTCTGGTATCAATTTTATTACTTTAGCAGGGTTGCCACCAATGACTGTCCAGGCAGGGACATCTTTTGTAACTACACTACCAGCACCAATTATCGCACCCTCACCAATTATGACGCCTTTTAGAATAATTGAATTAAATCCAATCCATACATCTTTCTCAATTATTACCTTTTTGGGGTTTAAATCAAAATTCTCAATAGGATAGTCTTTTACCCCTATAATCCTTAAAAAATCTTTATGTCGCGCTTTAGCGTTTAATGGATGTGAAATATTGTCATGAATATTTACTCCGTGAGATATTAGTACATTATCTCCAATCGACACTTCTCCGGCTGACCATATGTACGAATTCTCACCAAGATAACAGTAATTTCCAATCGAAATTTTCCCGCCTTGTTTAAAAACTTGTAAACTTCCTCTGATGTGTGTACTTTCTCCTATGTCAATTACCTTTTTATTGCCTTGCATATTTACAACCTTTGCTTCTTCGTAAAATTGACTTCCATTTCCAAGTATAACCGATTGATTGCACTTATTGATGCTGTTTTCTTTCAACAATAATTCGATGGTTCGAACAGGAAGAATTTTAAGTAAGATACTTTGAAGTATTCTAATCATTTAAATTTTATTTATTGAATAACTGAATGAACCTTCGCTTTAACTTATTTAAGTTATTCTCTCTTTCGTGTTGATGACCACGATTAGTTGAATTCCTTATACAATCTTTCACGAGTCCGAAATTTTCACTATTTATAATTGCTTTGAGGGGAAAGTATGAAACATAATAATTCCGGTCAAATCCTTCAGACGCAAAAGGGTTCTTTCCTTTAGTATGTGTACCTTCATCTCCATAACCATCGTTCTTAACTAAACTCTGGTCAGGGTACAATACAATACCTTGCATTTTGAATACCGTCCACCACCAACGTATTGCCCACGAATCTACCCCCTTCGATTCCATTTGATTGAAAAGCATTTGAGAATATTGACAAATGTTATCTAAGTTAAATTTCCTTTCTAAATCTTTATCTTGTTCTAGACGTTCATAGCCGGTAGCTTCTGCATCAAAACTCCTCCACGCTCTATTCCAAGTACCCCAACCCCATGAAGCAGTGAGCGGAATAAAAAAAGAGGAGTGATTTTTTGAAATCCCAACTGCAGGGAAACAAAATCCTGATATTTGCATCACCTTTTCGTCTTCCTTATATTTTACAAGTCCATCATTCATGTATTTCAGAAAACCTTTTGAAGTGATAAGGTCATCTTCCAAAACAATTATTTTTCCATACTTATTTACAATATTGGTTACTCCTTCGATAATAGAATTTGCTAGTCCTTTGTTTTTGGGTGATTCAATAATATTCACCTCAGCGCACCATTGCTTTTTTTTGATCACTCGCCTTGTTTCTGCAATATTATTCAATGTCTCTTCACTGGCGTTTTCCATGGCACCGTCTGCGTAGATATACAATACCGAATCTTTTGCCAAATCGTTGTCCGAAAGGGCAACAAGGGTTTCTTCCGTATGTTTCGGACGATTGTATACAAATAAAACAACAGGAGCTAAATTCATTTTTCTTTGCTTTGGTTCAATTTTAAACGAGGTACAACATGATTATCTTTTTTAGATGTGCTAAATTATAGTACCAGCTATTATTTTTAAATGTGGTGATCAAATATTTTGTTTCAAACTCGCGAATCATCTTTTTATTTTTCTCCCCTCCTTCTTGGTTGAGTAAAGCTAAGGTCTTCAGAATACAGGTTCTTGCGAAACTATAGATAAAAGTATTTTTACCTTTAAAATACTGATTCATTTCGAATCCTGTACGTGCATTCGCTGCTTCACGGTTCAGTTCCGACTGCATCGACCATATTCCACTCTCCGACACTCGATACACTGCCATCTTTTCGTTCAGGTATTTCCCTGGAAAATGGTTCAGCAATGCCACCCACAAAAATCCATCTTTAAAATGTTTATACTTCTTGGCAATAGACACATCGAACAATTCTCTTCGAAACATGACCGTGCAAGTTTTGAGCAAATAAGGATTCGACCAATTACTCAAATCAATTTTATAGTCATTTACATACCTATCTTTTTCTTTTTCCACCTCAAGGTTGGCTTCCTCTTTCAGCTTTCCATCTTCCATTTTGCAGATTCCATAGTCGTGACAAACTAAGGAATACTCTTTGTTCTGCTCCAGAAAATCCACTTGCTTTTGGAGTTTGTTTTCATCCGTCCAATAATCATCTCCTTCGCACAATGCGATATACTTTCCTTTGGCGCGAGCAAAATTAAACCTTGGATTTATGCCTCGAACTCCATGAGAATACTGATTTTCTATTTGATATATTGGTTTTATCTTAGTCGGGTACCGCTTCTCAAAATCGCGAATTATTTTCGATGTATTATCGGAAGAAGCGTCATCATGTATAAGAACTTCGAAATCAAAATCTGTTTTTTGTGCCATAAAACCTTCCAGACATTGGGTAATGTATGGTTCTTGATTATAGGTGATACAACAGATACTGATTAAAACACTCATTTTACAGTACGCTCATAAGTCTACTTCTTGTATAATCAATCTTACACATACCTTAGTAACCGTATGGGAACAATTTGAAGATTGAATTCATGATAAACTTCATCCTTAAATCGATTAACTCTTGATGAATATTTTAGCAGGATTACCATACCAAACCTCATTATCTCCAACATTGCTCCTAACTTGTGAACAAGCGCCAATTGTGGCATTCTTTCCAATATTAAAGCCAGGCATTAACGTAACATTCGCTCCAATAAGCGAGTTGTCATCAACAATACCAACTATCTTTTCATCACCTCTTTCTAGCACAGGTGTGTCCGTTAATACAAACCCGTATTTAATCGTGACATTATTTCCGATTATTGCGTTAGCTGAAATTGTACATCTACTTCCAAAAGTGGTGTTGTTCCCAATTTTAACGTTGTCCCTTATTTCACAATATGCTGTAAATTTGCAATTGTCTCCAATTTTGGCTCCTTTTTTCACTATACAATAATTCCCAATGGTCACATTATCTCCTATTTCTGCATCTTCTTCGATGATGCAAAAATTACCTATTTTAAAATTTTTTTCGATTTTAGCTTTATCGGAAATTACATTCATTTTTTCCATATTTACTTGCTTTTAAAAGGCTTTGGTGCACCTTTGGGTTTATATTCAAAATTATCTTTTTTTATTACTTGTCCTGGGACGCCTACTATAGTGGCATATTTTTCATGTACCGATTTATTCACCACTGAGCCTGCGCCTACAATGCAACCTTCGGCAATAAATACATTTGGCGATACCACACAGGCACTGCCCAAAAATACTCTATCGCCTATCTGTGCATTACCTGCCAAACTCACATTATTTGCCAAATGTACATGTTTCCCTATCTGACTTCCATGACCTATTTTCGTACCATGTGCCATCACCGTTCCTCGCCCTACCGTTGTGTTTTCTGACAAGGAACCTCGCACGATGGAAATATCAGAACCCAACAAACAATCTTCCTCTATGATTACTCCTCCTAATTGTGGTTGCATGATGCGTTCTCCGTTTTCATCCCATATCCAAGCCATTCCTCTTGCACCTATCAGCGAGTTGGCTTCTATCACTGTATTTTGTTTTATCACCACATCATCGTTGATGGTGATGTGCCCAAGCAAAGATACATTTTCTCCGATTATGCAATCGCCAATGATGCAATAAGGACCTATATATGCCGACTTTGATATTTGTGCTTTTGGATGAATAATAGCCGTGGGATGTATTCCCGGCACCACTTTTTTCTCGAACGTAGCCGATATTTTATAATGTATCAATTGCGGATTCATCACCTTGATATAAGTATTACTATCCGATTGCTCAGGACGATAATCCACCAATATCACACTGTTTTTAATACTTTCAGCCTCTTGCTTGTAATCGCTAATTAAATAATACACCCCATTTTCTACCTTGTGTTTGGTGCTCGATAATGCAAAAAGTTTATCGGCTTCAACATTCGCGTTCATCACTTCTGCTGTAACTTCAAACTCCTTTACCAATCTTACCAAATCACTATACGTAAATTCTAGTGCTTGCATTATATTTTATATATCTATTATTTTATACAATTTTACTCTTGAATGAGTAACAACTTCAAACTACTAATAACTTGATTTATTCAATGTTTCAATTCTTGTTACACCATCTGCCAAACAAGTCTATGTTTTTAAAACTCATAACAGCATTACTTTTTTAATCAAGTTATTTTGTTTTTTTAGCAGGTATTCCAATATAAGTCGATTCTGAGTCACAGTCTTTGTTTACAAAACTCATCGAACCTATTATCACCGAATCACCAATTACTATTCCGTGTTGCAGCACTGCGTTGGTTCCTATGAAACAGTTTTTGCCAATTTTTGCTCCTCCTATTTGTTTCTTTCCCGAATCCAAATTGTTAGTCATCACTCGTGGACAAACATAGGTGTTATCCCCTATCTCCACTCCCCTAGCAATGATTGCATCATAGCGAAGTGTTACGTTGTTTCCTATTTTGCAATTGCCCGATGACGAAACTTTTGAGTCAACAAAACAATTATCACCTATCACAGTGTTGCTGCGCAGTTCAACATGATTTTTTACCACAGTGTCATTGCCAATTTTTACAGAGGTTGCTATCACACAGTGATTATCGATGGTAACATTATCGCCCACTTCCACCCCACTTTCAATCACACAAAAATGACCTATTTTGAAATTTTTACCATGTTTAAAGTCTGGAGCTATTACGTTTGTTGATTCCATTTTTTTCGTTGTTAATTATTTTGGTTCGCTTATTAATTTATTTTATTGATAATCTCACAAATCCCTGCCATTTCTTCTTCTTTCAATCCTACATACAATGGCAAACACACTATCCTGCTGGCTATGCTTTCGGATATAGGCATGGTTTGTCCTTTGCAATAATCAATAGTATTGAGCGAAGGATAAAAATACCTGCGCGGAATAATTCCTGCTGTTTCGAGCCTTGCCATTACTTCCAAGAGCTGTTGTTCGCTTTCGAAAATAACAGGGTAATAACTATAGTTCCACTCGGTATGTTCGCGTATTTTAAGCTTACGAAGGTTTCTGAAATCAAGATAGGCAGTGTAATAGTCTACCACTTTTTTTCGTTCACCAATGATGGTGGATAGGTATGGAAACACCGCTAAACCCATGGCCGCTTGTAATTCCGAAATCTTAGCATTGATGCCTAGTCCATGAAAAGCCAAAGGGCCATTATGTCCGAAGTTGTGACTATAAAACAATTTATGATTCAAGGCATCATCGTTGCAAAACATAGCACCACCTTCGCCCGTATGAAACAGCTTGGTGGCATGAAAGCTACAAGTGCTTACATCGCCATAACTGAATATCGATTCGTTTTTATACTTCACCGCAAATGAGTGTGCAGCATCATAAATCACTTTCAAATTGTGTTTCTTAGCAATGGCATCAATGGCATCTACTGCACAAGGATTGCCAAACACATGAGTTGCCAATATAGCCGTAGTAGCAGGTGTTATGGCTGCTTCTATCTTGGTTTCGTCAATGGTTAGGTAGTCGGGATGAATGTCGACAAACACCGGTTTGCAGTTTTCCCAAACGATGGACGAAGTGGTGGCTACATACGAAAACGGTGTGGTGATGATTTCGCCTTTTAATGCCAATGCCTTAATGGCTATCTGAATAGGAATGGTACCATTGTTAGTAATAATGATATTTTTCACTCCCAAGTAACCTTTCAGATTCTCTTCCAGCTCTTGTATCAGTTCACCTCTATTGGTAATCCATTGTTTGTCCCAAGCACGTTTCAATATCTTTTGATATTCGTCTTGTGGGGGTAAATACGTTCGGGTTACTGGTATCACGGGTTATTTTTCTTTCCTTATTTATTTTGACAAAAATACTTAAAAAAATGAAATTTAAAAATACTTTGTCTTGTTTTTAGCGCAACGCAGCAAAGTTCCCGCTCAATGATTATTTATTGGTGGCACATAAAGCATTTGAGAATAACAATAATCAGGTCGCTCCTACGGAGCTTGTTTAATAATTCTATATTTATTGCTACAAACTGAACGCTCCTCTGGAGCTATTGTATTCCGCAAAAAAT
>CAIWDF010000122.1 GCA_903911435.1 uncultured Bacteroidota bacterium | reverse complement strand
GTTAACTTTGATTTTTTCAAAATCATCGATATTTTGGCAAGCCCAAAACATTTTGTTTCCTATGTCGTAAGCTAATGTATCACAATTGAGGCTATTAAGACTACCAACAAAACTTCCAGGATGAAGTCGTTCGTAACTAATCAGAAATTCGGCTTTTACTTTACTACTTATCTTATTACTTTTCAGCATTGACAATCCACGATGTTCGATATCATTCAACACGTTGTCGTTTTGTTTTTTCCTGTAATCGAAATAAAAAAAGGTACAAGAAAAAACTAAAACGAGAATCCCTACATATGTGAGCAACTTGTTGGCTCCATATTTCATTACTGTTCGTGTGAAGAATAATTTACGAGCGCTTCGTTTAAGGAATTCTTGAGCTAAAGAGAGGGTTTCTTCTGCTTTATTTAATTTCCCTTCAAAACTATCATCGCTTTCGTCATACCTTGCTAGCCAATATTTATTAGGTTTACAGGTATTATACCAACCTTCGAAAAAAGTTAGTGGTCCAATAGGTAATAAATATCCTTTAGTTTTATTATTGGTTACCCATCTTTGAAGTTGTTTATTAAAATCTTGAAAATTTAAGTAATTATCATATTCTTCTTTTGCCCAATTATCTAAAAGACTCCAATTACGAATTAAACTCTCATGTGTGATGTCGAGAATATCTTCCTTTTTTAGTTTCAGTGAATATTCTTCATGAGTGATGAAAGGTTTCAGAAAGGTGTTCCCTTGATGACGAAACAGTTCGAGCACTCCAGCAACCATCTCCGAATCGATTTCAGGAATATTGATGATATTGGTAATCTCGTCCAAAGTCATTCTATTTCTAACAGCTCGAGCATCATCAATCTTGGTCAAGCATTGAAATACCGCTCGAATAATTAGACAAGCGGTTTCCTTAGTTATCGGTTGCGAATGTTTTTGATTATAGAACTCAAAGGCTGTTTCGTAAAGCTCATTTGCATGTGCGTTCAAAACATTTTCCAAAGAAGGATTAGAGAAAAACTCTTTTTTGAATTCAGGAATACCACCGAACCAAGTATCAAATATATTTTTGTCTTCAGCAGGCAGGTAACTGTTGGGTAGTCCACTTAATTTAGCAAGATGAATTAAATCCATTTCTTGCTGTCCCTTTTCAGCTTGTTTCCATACTTGATTTAAGGCATGTTGTAGGACAGGTAATTGGTCAAACCCTTCGCCTAATTCATTTATTAGAATTTCAGTAAGTCGGTTGGAGATTGTATTTCCACTTAATGTGGCAGGCTCTTCAATTACTTGATGAACCTCCTTTCTTTTTAATCGCGGAACAAAAAACTGAGAGAACCCGATGTATTCGGGCAAACCTCGAAAAGCCGCACATTGACCAATATAATCGGAACGCATGGTACAAATAATATAGATAGGTAAATCTTGTTCCAGCGCTATTCTGGCAGTTTCGAGCAAGAGATTAACTACAAGCTGCGAAGTAATCGAGGTTTTACCATTGTGATAATTCTCGGAATTTGTAAAAAACTCTTCGAATTGATCAACTAAGATGAAAAGATTTCCAGCTTTTCTTTTTAATATTTTCCGTTCCTGCTCTTCAGCATTTTTCCATTTCTCACTTTCGTAATCGAGGTGATAAGGTGAGTTTTTATAAAGATTTACTAGTGACGAAAAACCATAACTTAATTCTTTTTCAAGTAAAGGAATGTCAGAATATCCTAATTTATCAGAAAGGGCAAGTGCAAGATTGTGCAAAGGAGAACGTTCAGGACGAAAATCGGCTACAATCCAATTATTGAATTTAGCTTTAAAAAATCCAGCTCTTGCATTTGGAATAACTCCTGCATACACAAGTGAAGATTTTCCATCTCCTGAAGCTCCAGTGAGCATCAAGAATTTTTTGATGGAAAGTCTACGAATTATTCTTTCGATGTGTTCTTCTCTTCCACGAAAAAAAATAGACTCTTCTTCGTTAAAAGGACGGAGACCTGGATATGGGCATATTTTATCTTCCTGCATCATATTCTTCTATCAAACTGCTGTGAGTACAACTTTATCGTATTGCACTTTTATTTCCAAAGGAATTAATTCTCCTGCAACAATCATTGAAATTACTTTAGGAGCGTTGAATTTTTTATTTGAATTCGAATCAGGGTCTTCGTCTCCTATTAATAATATAGGAGTATGTGAAGTAGCTCCACCTATCTTTTTCCATACTTGTTGTGCAAAAGGAAGTGCCCAATCCGAAGATTCTTTGAAGTAGATGACAGCCAACTTACTTTTTGATATTTGTTGTTTACAAAGTTCAGAATAATCGATATCACTATCTTGAATAATATTTAAACGCTCGACAGGAACAATATCACTCAACATATCAATAATATCATTTGCTTCATTCTCATCCAATTGATTTGAGATCAAAAAAATATCTGTTTGGTTTAATTCAAAAGTAATTTCTTGTTTTACTTCCATTAACGATCTAATGTCATCTACCAGTTGAATAGGAGACGCAGCATTACTAAAAACCATGTTTTTTGTAATATTGTTTCTAACTTCATTAATAAAATCGAGTTGTGTTGGCGATACATTAACATGTGATGTAGATGATGGCAACCAAACAAATATTTTATAATTTGGATTTAAGAGTTGTTGTTTTTTTGCTTCGTAAAACTGAAACTTTGCCCAGGACAAATCGGGACTCATTAATGGTAAGTAATCAGGAAATAAAATAAGAACTGCACAATTTGAAATGAATAATTCTTGCATCAAATTCGAAATATTGTTTTCATCAAATGCAATATTCTCAGGAATGACTTTCATTCCAGCCCTCTGCAACACAGATGATAGCTCATCCCTTAACGGAGATTGTTCATCATTACAAATCGATAAGTAAACAGTAGAATTTGACATATCTAAAATAACAATGCAATAGTACAGTATTTTAAATTAAAATTCAAATACTATTGACTAATTCGTAAGTATGATTTTAATCATACCTATTTCATGATACCATTTTATTAACAAAAACAGGCCAAATCATTTAAGATTTGACCTGTTCGGAAAGAAAATGAAATAAGTGATTATCTTACTCCGTGCATCATTTTTAGAATTGGTTTTTTGAGCATTATCATCACTAACCCAAGAACGATTACGAAGCCTGCAATGGTGCTGAATATGGTAAAAGCTCCTAGTTGTTCAACATAGGAAGCTACAAAACCACCAATGATGTTGGCAAGGAATGATGATAATAACCAAACTCCCATCATTAGGGATGCAAATTTAACAGGAGCTAATTTGGTTACCACTGATAAACCTACAGGAGATAAAGCTAGTTCTCCCAAAGTATGAATAAAATAAGTCATTACTAACCACATGATGTTGGCTTTGTATAGAACATCTGTTGCATGGCCTTCGCGTTCGGATACTGCGCCCAACATAAAGAAGAAACCGATACCAAGTAGTATCATTCCCATTCCCATTTTTACGGGAGTCGAAAATTTCTTACCTATATTGCTTGTCCAGAAATAAGCGAAGAAAGGAGCGAATGCCACAATAAATAAAGGATTTACAGATTGAAACCATGAAGTAGGGATTTCGAATCCAAAAACAGTACGATCGATAAATTTATCGGTGTATAAACTTAAAGAAGAACCAGCTTGTTCGAAACCTGCCCAGAAAAATACCACGAAAGCAGTGAGAATAAAAATCACAGTCATACGTTGTTTTTCTTCTTTTGATAAAGCTTTTTTCGATTCGATATCGGCAGCACTTCCTGATTCTAATTTGGCCGGTTTAGTACCAATCTCACCAAGATGTTTTTCTGCAAGAAGGTTAAATAATACTTGACCAAATAACATCCCAATACTTGCAATTAGGAAGCCATAACGGTAACCATAAGTTAAAATTGCACCAGAAGCATCACGGGTTGCAAAAATATGGTCAGAAAAGATACCAACTACTAATGGAGCTAGAAGTGCTCCAAGATTGATACCCATGTAAAAAATTGAAAAGGCAGAATCTCTACGAGGATCATTTGATTCGTACAATCTACCAACGAGTGTTGAAATGTTTGGTTTGAAGAAACCATTTCCAATAATCAGAAGGAATAAGCCTAAAAATAAACCAGTTTGAGTATTGATGGAGAATAAAACAAACTGACCAACCATCATGGTGATACCTCCTATGGTAATGGCTTTTCGTTGTCCAATGAATTTATCGGCTAACCAACCTCCGATAAGTGGTGTGAAGTAAACAAACCCTGTGAAGAACCCATAAATCAAGGAAGCCGTTTGTACGTTTATTCCTAAACCACCTTCAATAAATGATTTTGTAAGATACAAGATTAATATACCTCGCATTCCATAATAACTGAATCGTTCCCACATTTCGGTGAAGAATAATAGGTATAGCGCTTTGGGGTGTTTGATTTTTACTTCTGACATAAATATATTTTTTAGTTAATTCTAATTAATGAATTGGCGAATATAGGTAAAATAATGAAATGGCAATTTTATTGAATTTATTCTGATTATAAATTATCCAAAATAAAATTGGTCATTTTGGTATACAAATGTAATCGTGTGTTGCCACCAGAGATACTATGGTTTTTGTCGGGGTAAACAAACAAATCGAATTGCTTATTTTCCTTTACTAATGCATTTACCATTTCCATGGTGTTTTGATAATGCACATTATCATCGCCACTGCCATGAATAAGCAAAAATTTCCCTTTTAATTTATCAACATGATTGATTGGCGAATTATCGTCATATCCATTTGCGTTTTCTTGTGGCAATTGCATATAACGTTCTGTATAAATATTGTCGTAATAACGCCAATTGGTAACAGGAGCAACTGCAACAGCAGTTTTGAAATAGTCGGCACCTTTGGTAATGCACAGCGAACTTAAGTATCCGCCATAACTCCAACCAAAAGTTCCAATTCTGGTTTTATCAACGTAAGATAATGTTGCAAAATATTTGGCTGCTTCTATTTGGTCAGCAACTTCAAGTTTACCTAGTTGTTTATACGTGCAATTTTTGAATGCAGCACCTTTGTATCGTGTACCACGATTATCAACACACATTACTATATACCCTTTCTCTGCCAAAAGTTGATACCAAAAATAGTTGTTGCCATCAAAAGTATTTACCACCATGTTTCTTCCAGGCCCACCATAGAACACCAAGAACACAGGATACTTTTTTGATGCATCAAAATTCAAAGGTTTTATCATCCAAGCATTGAGTTCAATATTCTCAGAAGTTCTAAATGTGTAAAACTCCTTTTTGCTTAATGCATATTCGTCCATCTTTTTCGATAACGCAGCATTGTCTTCCAATACACGAATTGGTTTTCCTTCGGCATCATTCACTGTAACTAATTCGGGGGTGTTGGCATTTGTATAATGATTGATGTAATATTTCATTCCCACGCTAAATTCAGGATTATTGACACCTTTGCCCATCGAAAGTTTAGTACGTTTTGTTCCATCAAGTTTTATTGAGTATAAATCTTTTTCGGTGGCGGTGGTTTCGGAGGCTAAATAATAAATCAATTTCTTTTTCTCATCAATGCCTTTAAAATTCATTACTTCCCAATTGCCTTTGGTTAGTTGTTTGATGAGTTTTCCTGTTATATCGTAATGGTAGATATGATTAAATCCATCTTTCTCACTCATCAAAATAAAACTTTTATTATCGCTAGTAAAATATACGTAATCACCCTCGCTTGGATGAATATCAACATAAGTAGAAGAGGTTTCGTTATAGACAGTATGTGTTTCGCCAGTGGTGGCATTTGCGAAAAATAAATCGAGATTGCTTTGATGACGATTCATGCGAAGGATGGAAAGAACATTCGCATCGTTTGTCCATTTAATTCGCGGAATGTAGATATTGGTTTCTTTGCCAATATCCATCAATTTATCGGTATTGTTAGCCAAATTGAAAACATGGATGGTAACAATCGAATTGTCTTCGCCTGCTTTTGGATATTTGAATTTATATTCATTGGGATATAATTGATTGTTGAATTCGTTGAACGAAAATTCCTTTACTTTGCTTTCATCAAATCGATAATAGGCAAGTTTTGTATCATCATTGTTCCATTCATACGCTACCGAAAAAGCAAACTCTTCTTCATAAACCCAATCGGTGGCTCCATTGATAATATTATTTTTAAGGCCATCGGCCGTAATCTGAATTTCTTTGTTACTTATCAAATCTTTTACAAACAAATTGTTTGCTCTTACAAATGCTATTTTGTTGCCATCGTGCGAAAAGTGCGCATACTGTTGTTTTTCGCCAGTGGTAAGTGGAGTGTAGAGTTTTGTTTGAAGATTGTAGATGTAATAATTCTCGGGAGTCGTTCAGGACGGCGGGTCAGGTAAAGTGATGGCGCTTACCAGGACCGGGGGCGGTAATACCCTGACCCTATCCGGCGCCAACACCTATACAGGCGTGACGACGATC
>CAIWDF010000121.1 GCA_903911435.1 uncultured Bacteroidota bacterium | reverse complement strand
GCCGTATGGATGATGTACGGAAACCCGTAGCTCGTTCATACAGTCGTACGGATGATGTCCGGAACTTCGCAGGTGGCTCATACGGTCGTACGGACCGATTTCGAAAAACTATCATTTTTTCATTTTTGGAGGAGATTTATAGAGTATATTTGGAGGATGAAAAAAATTGCCCTCCTTGTATTTTGTTTTTTCCTCTTCAAGGGGTATGGGCAGAATCTTGTTCCCAACCCATCATTCGAAATCTATACTCAATGCCCTCAGAGTTTTGGATTCATATACAAGGCACCACCTTGGTTTCAGCCTTCTACCTTTGCAGGAAGTACAAGTGCTAGTTCCAGTTCTGATTTGTTTGATACTTGCGGCACAGGAACTCCAACCGTAGGCATCCCTACCAATGATTTGGGGTATCAGCCTGCAAGGACAGGACATGGGTATGCGGGCATATATTTACATTATGACACTACTAATTGGAGAGAATACATTGAAGTACCTTTGTTATCAACATTAATACAAAACAAACGGTATTGTATAGAGTTTTATGTTTCGTTAGCAGAAACTTCGCAAGAAGCGGTAAGTAATATTGGAGTTTACTTTTCGGTGGATAGTTTGTTGGATACTAGATTTTGGCATCCAGCTATAACATCTGTACTACCACAATTTGAAAATCCGATAACAAATATACTGACCGACAAAACGAATTGGGTACAAATAGGGGGTTATTTTATAGCCGCAGGTGGCGAGAAGTACATGACTATTGGCAACTTTCATTCGCCAGCAAATACCAATTTTCAGAATGTTGCCGGAGGTAACCAAGCATATGCATATTATTACATAGATGATATAAGTTTAACACAATGTAATGTGGGTGTGGAGGAAATAGCAGAAGAAAATATAAACATAAGCCCCAACCCCAACAACGGCAAAATGACCCTAAGCTATCACCTCGCCCAAGCAGCCGAACTAAGCATTTACGATATGCAAGGCCGCAGGCTCCACACCTATACCTTACAGCCCCACAACCAAACCCTAAACCTAAACCTAGAAGAATTGAATTCGGGAATCTATTATTATAGTATACATACTAAGGATACACAACTCAAAACCGAGAAATTGGTAATCGTAAAATAAATCTATCTTTGGAACATCAATTGACAATTGTCCTTATGAAAAAACAAGCCACTTTATTCCATCGCAAACAAACACGCTCATCTAAGTCGATTGACCAATCTTCCAATTCAGGTGTTAAATAATTAACATCAAAAGTTCGACAATTTAATTTTCAAGAAATGATATTGTTGTTGATAAACTGCTATATTTGCCAACCAAATAATTAATGCAATAAATAAGATTTATAAGCACCATGAAAAAAACATTCATAATCCTATTTACACTCATAAGTGTAGCCAGTTTTTCGCAAAAAAAAGGCAGTGGCGACCTCACCAAATACTTAAAAGAAGCCAACTTGCTTATATTGGAGCATAATTATACCATGGCTCTCAAAAATTTGATGGAAGCTTATCACATCGATTCGCTCAATGCAAACATCAATTATAAAATAGGGATGTGTTACCTCGAAACTTCAGGCGATAAAAACAAGGCTTTGTCTTACCTCGAAAAAGCTTCCGAAAACGTTAGTCACAACTACGATTTTATGGAACCAAAAGAAAAAGTAGCTCCTGAAGATACTTATAAACTCTTGGGTATAGCCTATCGTTTGCGCAATCAGATGAACGAATCGAATATCTTTTTTGCAAAATATAAAGAACTAGTTGGTACCAAAAACAAAGAAATAGCTGCCGACCTCGACAGACAATTGCAAATGAACATGAATGCAGTCGACTTTATGCTCGACCAACCAAAGATAAAACTTGTAAACCTTGGCGATAGCGTAAACACGGCCAATGCCGAATACAACCCCGTAATTACTGCCGACAATAGCGCTTTGTATCTCACCTCGCGCAGGCCAAACGGAATGGGAACGGATAAAACAGATGAGGATTTGTATTTCGAAGATGTTTACAAATGCGAAAAAACAAAAACAGGAGCTTGGAAATCGCCAGTGTTGTTAGGCTCAAACATCAACTCTACCGAAGGCGAAGCGGTATCCAGCATCTCTAACGACATGAGAGATATGTTGATTTGTCATGATATTAATGAAGGAGATATTTATCAAAGCAATTGGGATGGAAAAGCATGGAGTAACCTTATCCCGCTTGGTGCTACTATAAATACCAAGTTCAAAGAAACCTTTGCCACAGTAACCAAAGACGGCAACACACTTTATTTTGTAAGCGATAAAAAAGTTGGATCATTAGGAGGTAGCGACATTTGGATTTCGGCAAAACTGCCTGATGGTTCGTGGGGAATAGCCTCTAACATAGGGCCTATTATCAACACTCCTTTTGACGAAGAATCGCCATACATCACCCCTGATGGAAAAACCTTATTCTTTAGTTCGAAAGGACATAAAAACATGGGAGGATTTGATATTTTCAAAACCACTCGTGATGCAAATGGCAACTGGACAGAACCTGAAAACCTGAAAATGCCTTTCAACAGCACCGAAGACGATATTGATTACATGCAATCGGCCGATGGCAAACAAGCTTATTTCTCATCAGTAAGAAAAGATGGCAAAGGCGATAAAGACATTTATATGGTGAACATCGAAAAACCTGAAGATAAAAGCACCGTTATCAAAGGTTCACTTACTTTTGATGGAACCACTACTGTACCCGAAAGTGTTCATATACTTGTTACCGACAAAGCGGCAAATTCAACCGAACAAGATGTGAGTCCAAACAAAACAAATGGAAGTTTCATCGTAATCGTTCAGCCGGGCAAAACAGGAAAAACCTTCAACTTCAATTTCGAAGCAAGCGGTTTCCAATCGAAAAACCTCACTGTGAATGTTCCTGCCAATACTACTTATGATGAAATTCAGAAAGAACTTATACTAAAAACAGTGAACCTTGAAAGTAAAACATCAGGGACTATGAACATAACTGGAACCATAAAAGATGTGAACGGTAAACCAATTCCTTCATCGCAAGTAGTGGTTAAAAACAACATGACCAAACAACTGATTAGTGCCAATTTTGCTACACCCGATTCGGGCAAATTCTATTTTATCCTTAAAAGCGGAGAAAATTACAATTTATCGTTCGAGGCTGAAGGGTATTTGTTTCAATCGGCCAACATTAATATTCCTAAAAATCCCGATTTCTCCATCATCAACAAGGACATTGTTTTGGACAAACTTACCATAGGAGCCAAAGTAGTATTAAACAATATTTTCTTCGATTCGAACAAAGCCACCTTGCGCCCCGAGTCGAATGTTGAAATCGATAAACTATTTGACTTAATGCAACGCAACCCAACTATTTCTATTGAAGTACAAGGGCATACCGATAATAAGGGGAATGCCGCTACCAACCTTACTCTGTCCCAAAACCGTAGTCAAACCATTGTAACGGAGTTAGTAAAACGAGGAATTGAAGCAAAAAGATTATCAGCAAAAGGCTTTGGGTCAACCATGCCAATTGCACCAAATGCTCTACCTGATGGTAAGCCTGATGAAGCAGGTATGCAATTAAACAGAAGGGTAGAAATTAAGATATTATAGTTTATAACTTGTAAAAGAAATATCAGCTACTTAAAGAAATTTTATTAGTTTTACGCCATTGAAATTACAGAACAGCGCAATTTTTTAAAGATTTAGAATATATTTTATACCAATAACCGCATAGCAATGAATAGATTTTTACTACTATTACTTTCAGTATTATTTTTCAACATTTCAGTAAAAGCCCAGGACAGAACACTTTACAACTCGAAATTTTCGGAAGGAAACTATTTGATTTTGGAAGAAAACTATCCACAAGCACTTAAGAGTTTTCAAGAGGCATATAATATTGACTCAACCAACTCTAACATCAATTATAAGATCGGGTTCTGCTATATTAAAACAGAAGCAACAAAAAATAGAGCGTTGAAATACCTAGAAAAAGCGGTAAAAAACACAACCAAAAACTATGATGAAGATGCAAAAGATGAAAAAGTAGCTCCTGTAACTGCTTATTATTATTATGGATTAGCCCTTCACCTCAACTATAAATTTGATGAAGCAATTGCTAATTATACAAAATTCAAAACGTACCTTGTCTCTGGAAAACATAATGCTTTGATTAAAGACGCTGATAGAATGATCGAGATTAGTGCGTATGCAAAAAAGCAAGTAGAAATACCGACTAATTATATCATTAAAAACCTTGGCGATAGCATCAACTCATCTTACCCTGATTATTCTGCTGTTATCTCTGCTGACGAAAACACTTTAATCTTTACATCTCGTAGACCAGGAAGTACGGGCGGAGATTTCACATTCGAAGGCGACTATTTCGAGGATATCTATATTTCGCATCGTAAGAAAGATAGCACCTGGGAAACTCCACGTTCGATAAGTCCTTTTATTAATACAGATGAGCACGAAGCGAGTGTTGGTTTAATTGCGGATGGTCAGACCTTATTAATTTACAAAAACCCACCTAACGGTGGCGATATTTTCGAAAGTCATTTGCAAGGAAATGATTGGACACTACCAATGCCCTTAGAAGGCGATATTAATTCTTCGCGTTGGGAACCAAGCGCTTCATTATCGCCTGATGGTAACACCCTATATTTTGTGAGTGATCGCTCAGGAGGATTGGGAGGAAGAGATATCTGGACTTGTGTGAAACTCCCTAATGGAAAATGGAGCAAAGCTACTAATCTTGGTGCTCCAGTGAATACTGAATATGATGAAGATTCTCCGTTTATTGATGCGGTAAATGATGTATTATTTTTCAGCTCGAAAGGACATAGTACGATGGGAGGATTCGATGTTTTCTTCGCTAATAAAAAGAACGATAAAGAATGGCAAGAACCTACAAATATTGGTTACCCAATTAATACCGTTGATGATGATGTTTATTACACCACCTCTCCTGATGGAAAAAGAGGATACTTCACTTCTTCTTTAAGAGCTGGAGGTTTCGGAGAAAAAGATATTTACATGGCATCGTCTCCTGAGAAAAAGGAGGATGTAGCGATACTTGTGAAAGGGCACGTAATTCCTGCTCCTGGAGACCCTATTCCATCTGACATAGAAATTACCACAATTAATAATGAGTCAGGATTATTGTATACATCTAAAGTGCTTGTAAGAGATGGTAGCTTCATCTTTATTCTTCCTCCTAAAGTTAAATTCTTGGTTTCTTACCAGCAAAGTGGACAAGAATTCTTGAATGAGGAATGGGGACCTTATGATGCTGTTTACCAAGAAATAAAAAAGGATGTCAATTTACAACCGGCAAAAAATGGACAAGCACTTACCGTTGTTGCTCCTGAAAACAAAAACAAACTTACAGAATTACCTAGAACTGCCAACTTAATAAACGCTGATGGTGTTTTGTTTGATGGTGATTGTAAACCATATGCAAACAAAAAAGTTAACTTAGTAAATTCAAAAGGAGAAATTGTAAAAACTACAACAACCAATGCTAATGGTGCGTTTATTTTCACAAAACTACCATCCGACCTTGCTGACGATTATACCGTGACAACAGAAGATGCAGGAATGAATTTCTGTAAGAAATCAAAGATTACCTTTAGAGATAATAAAAACAAAATCATTACCTCTCGAAACCTTGGTGTTGATGCACCTGTTGTAGCAACCAAGAAAGATAAAGGAAATTCGATTGATTACATATCTGCAGAAGGAGTTGTATACGATGACAATTGTAAACCTTATGCGAACAAGAAAATCGACTTAGTAAATGGCAAAGGTGATATTGTAAAAACGGTTACAACAAACAGCAAAGGTGGTTTCATAATGACAAAACTTGAACCAGCCGATGATTATCTTTTAAAAGCTGAAGATCCAGAAATACACTTCTGTAATAAATCTAAAATCACATTTAAAGATAAAAACAATAAGGTTCTTAACAGTAAGAATTTTGGTTCAGAACCAGTTGTAGCTGCTAAGAAAGATACCCCTTCAACAAAAGTAGATATTGAAAAAACACACGTACAGCTTGCAAAAGTAAATCACCGCAAGTTCGAAATGTATTTCAAATACAACATATTTGACACTGACGTACAAGACGAACCTTTCAAACAATTTGTTTCAAACTTAGAACAATTGTATAAAGAAAGTGGTCAAATTAATTTTAATATTCTTGCCTGCGCTTCACAAGTACCTACAAAGAAATTTGCCACTAACAAAGATCTTGCAACAGCTCGTGCAGATAAAATGAAAGAACAATTGACTACTGCACTAAAAGAAAAAGGTATAGAAGGAGCAAAAATCAACTTTGTTAAAGTTAGAGCGATAGTTGGTGGACCAACCTATAATGCTGATTGCGTTACTAACAAAGCAGAATACGAAAAATATCAATTCGTAAAAGTTAGTGCTTACTAATATACTATAAACATCTTACTTAAAAACTCCGATTCATCTAAATCGGAGTTTTTTTTATTCACTTATCCAACCAAATAATGATTCAACTAAACTTAACAAAACCTATTGCCTTTTTCGATTTGGAAACGACAGGAGTAAATGTGGCTTCCGACCGTATTGTAGAAATATCAATATTAAAAATACATGTAGATGGAACCAAAGAAATTAAAACAAGAAGGGTTAACCCAACTATTCCAATACCAAAAATAACATCCGAAATCCATGGCATCTATGATAGCGATGTCGCGAATGAGCCAACGTTTAAAAACATTGCAAAGAATTTAGCTGAATTTCTGTTCGATTGTGATTTAGCTGGCTACAACTCTAACAAATTTGATGTACCTATATTAGTAGAAGAATTTATGCGTGCTGAAGTTGATTTCGATTTAAAAAACAGGAGACTTGTTGATGTTCAGAACATCTTCCACCAAATGGAGCAAAGAACTCTTAGAGCCGCCTATAAATTTTATTGCGGTAAAGACATTGTGAACGCACATAGCGCAGAGGCTGATATAGAAGCAACTTATGAGGTGTTTTTAGCTCAACTTAAAAAGTATGATGGAGTAGAATTTGAAGACAAGAAAGGGAACAAATCATTCCCTATAAAAAACGACATCAAAGCACTGCACGATTTTACTAATTTGAATAAAAATGCCGACTTGGCAGGCAGAATTGTTTTCAATGATAAAGGTGAAGAGGTTTTTAATTTTGGTAAACATACAGGGAAAAGCGTGGAAAAAGTTTTGAAAGACGAACCTTCCTACTACTCCTGGATGATGAACGGAGATTTCCCTTTATTCACTAAAAAAGTATTGACAGATATTAAATTGAGAATGGCATTCAACCGATAGTCATTTGGAATAAAGTTGGTAATTATTCGAAATGTTGAATAAAGTAAAATATATTAATTACACTTTAGAGGAAGAAGGAATGAAAATTATTTGCATTGGAAGAAATTATGCCGAGCACGCAAAGGAGATGAAGGCTGCGGTGCCAACTGAACCAGTTTTCTTCATGAAACCGGACACCGCTTTAATAAAAGGTAACGAACCATTTTATTATCCAGATTTTTCAAAAGAGATTCACCACGAAGTTGAATTAGTGATAAAGATGAGTAGAGCTGGTAAACATATTGAACCAGAATTTGCTCATAAATACTACGAAGAAATCGGCATTGGAATAGATTTTACAGCTAGGGATATTCAAGCCAAATGCAAGGAAAAAGGATTGCCTTGGGAAAAAGCAAAATCCTTTGATGGATCAGCGCCTATTGGTAACTTCGTTAATAAAAGAACCTTTACAGATTTAAACAACATTAATTTTCTTCTAACCATCAACGGGAAGTCAGTTCAAAAAGGCAATACAAAAGATTTACTTTTTTCTTTTGATAAAGTGATATCGTATATTTCTAAGTTTGTTACTCTAAAAACAGGAGACTTGATTTTTACTGGTACTCCTGAAGGGGTGGGTGAAGTAAAGAAAGGGGATGTATTAGAAGCATTTATTGAGAAAGAATCTTTATTGAAGTTCGAAATTAAATAACAGTCAAATTTTTCGGCCTATTCATAAATCATAATCTAGCAAACCAACTCGCAGATTTTACATAACCCTCATTTACAAAATTTACATCAAACAAAAAATCCGTTATAGTATAAGACTATAACGGATTTTGCATGAAAGAAATCTATTAAGCAGAACTTATTAATTAATCGTCATTGCCCATGGATTAGTAACACCAAGTTGTGGATGTATACTAATCACAGGAATTTTAGAATGGTTCACCACTTGTTGTGCATAGGTTCCGAGTAATCTTCCTGAGATACCTTCTTCTTGGTCCGTCATTATCACAATCAAATCTGTTGGAGTACTATTGGCATAATCTAATGTCATTTTGGCTTGATTGGAACCTTTAATAATGTTTCTATCACAAGTAACACCGCATTTAACAGCATACTCTTGTATTTGTAATAACTTCACATCAAATCGTCCTAAATCAACTTCATCATATTCTTTTTCTGCTAAACCTAATACGTGAATTTTGGAAGCAAAATGCTTGGCTAATATAATTGCATGATTCACTTTTTGACGTGAATGAATAGAATCGTCAATAGGCAACAATATGTTCTTATATCCCAATTGCGTGGTGTTTCCCTGAACAGACAATACAGGACAAGTGGCCTTCGTAACAACTTTATAAGTATTGCTTCCAACAAAAAATTCAACTATTCCAGATACCCCATGAGTACCCATTACAATTAAATCAACCTCTTGTTCTTTAGAAATATTGGTAATCTCAGAATAGATATTCCCATTTGATGTAATGCAAGTTGACTTAACTCCATTCTTTGCACGAATATTTGCTGCAATATCTTCCAGTCGTTTTTCAATTGATTCCATGAAATCGCTAGGAACGTCAACTTGAAGTTCTGGAGTAATGATTGAAAATTTCTCCCAATATTTTTCGACCACATGAAGCAGAACTAATTCAGCTTTGAATAACTGAGCCGTGAAAGCAGCATGTTCAATAGCAAGTAAAGATGTTTCTGAAAAGTCAATAGGAATAAGAATCTTTTGAATTGTAAATGGCTTCATAATATTGTTGTTTTAGTTATTTTAAGATATTTTGATTCATTTAATATGGATTTGGAAAAAGGGTGGTATCCTTCCTAAAAACAGGTCGAATACTGAGCACTGGAATTGGAGATTTATCTATAATCTCTTGAGCAGACGAACCTACGAAGAAACGAGTGAAGTCAATTTCTTGTTGTGTCATTATCATGATGACATCTCCTTCTACTTTCTCTGCGTACTCAATAATATTACCAGCTAAAGACTCTTCGCCTTTTACACCTTTGACTATTTCGGCAGAACACTCTACTCCTTCTTTCTCTAAAAATGATTTTACTTGACCTAATTGTCTGGTAAGACGATTAACAACAAATTCATCTGATGTAAAAAGAACCGAAACCACACGAACAACAGCCCCTTTAAACAATTTTGACAATTCTATCGCCATACCAACTTTTTCACGTGTTTCCTTTGATAGATCAAGAGGTAAGACTATATTTTCAATTCCTTTGCGGTGTTTTTTTCCTTTTATAGTAATAACCGGTACTCTTGATTCGCGAACCACGCGCATTGCGTTTGAACCAATGAATTTCTCGCTGAACGTTTGGCTACCATTTGTACCCATCACAATCATCGTAGCATTTACTATTTCCGCAACTTCATTTATTTTTTCATAAACACGTCCTTTTGCAACAAGGGTATTGACTGACAGTTTGCTTTTTTGTGTTACCTCATTTGCTAGCACATCTAAGTCTTTTTGAATCTTGGTTCTTAATTCAGTATGTTGTTTCTCAGTAAAAAAATTCGCAATCATACCTGTGTCTTCTATCACATGAAGCAAGGTTATTTCCGCATTATATTTTTTAGCTAAACTGAAAGATTGTTCCAATGCAATCAAGGATTGTTCAGAGAAATCAATTGGGACTAAAATCTTATTTGTAGACTGAATCATAAATTTTAAATACTTTTGGCATTTCTAAGTACAAAATAAACAATAATATTTTTGTTTTGCAATAGAAACTGCTTTTTACATATATATTAAGAGTACAAACCTAAGAAAAAAAAAACGTATTATTTAAATTCATTTAAAATAAAAATTTATGAAATCCTTTATTCCCGAAACAGAACTTATATTGAACCCGAATGGAAGTGTATATCACTTGCAGTTATTACCCGAGAACGTAGCCAAAAATGTAATTATCGTTGGCGACCCAGGAAGGGTAGAAACTGTATCAAAACATTTTGACAAAATTGATTTCAAGGTTCAGAATCGCGAATTTGTGTCACATGGAGGTTCATTTAATGGGAAACCGATTATGGTTGTTTCTTCTGGAATTGGTACTGACAATATTGATATTTTGATAAACGAACTCGATGCGGCTGTTAATATCGACTTAAAGACTAGAACAATAAAAGAAGAACACACAAGTTTGAATATCGTCAGGATTGGCACATCGGGAGCATTACAAGCCGATATCCCAGTTGACAGCTATGTTGTCTCTTCTTACGGATTGGGCTTTGATGGACTACTTAATTATTATCTTGATCTACCTAAAGTTAATAACAACGAACTATCTGAAGCATTCATTAAACAAACCAACTGGAACAAAAATCTACCTTACCCCTACTCTATCAAAGGTTCTGAAAACTTAGCTCATTCAATAGGATTTGATTTAATTAAAGGGGTTACAGCCACAGCCCCTGGTTTTTACGGACCACAAGGTCGAAAATTGCGTCTTACCCCTTGGGTGGAGGATTTTAATCAACAATTAACCGATTTCAAGTTTGGCGAGCATCGAATCACCAACTTCGAAATGGAGACCTCTGCTTTGTATGGTTTAGGAGCCCTACTTGGCCACCAAACACTTACTGTATGTGCAATCATAGCAAACAGAGTAGCTAAGCAATACAGCAAAAATTATCACCTTGCAGTGGAGGAATTGATTCAACTTGTTCTAAAGAGATTAACAAAGTAAGGTTGAAATCTTATTTACCCATGCCGTAAATACCCCATTTCTCCTCCCTACATTTGCCAGCGTAAGTAAAATTCGCTGATGAATAAAAAGGAAGTATTCGCTTTAATATCCTTGCTTGATGACCCTGATGAATTAGTGTTTCGGCAAGTTAGCACAAAGTTCCTTTCGCTAGGACAAGAAGTGATACCTGTATTGGAAGATGCTTGGGAACACTCCTTTGACACCCTTATCCAGAATAGAATTGAAAACATCATTCATCAAATTCAATTCGATTTAATAAAAGAAGCTTTAAAGGAATGGGCGAAACCTGAGCAGCAAGATTTGCTAGAAGGAGCATTGCTTATTGCCCGCTATCAGTACCCTGATATAGACCTTGCCAAAATTCTAAAACAAATAGCTCAGATAAAACAAGATGTTTGGTTAGAGTTGAATGAATACCTAACAGCGCTCGAAAAAGTTAAAATTCTAAACCATATCCTTTTTGATGTTCATAATTTTAGTGGCAATACCACCAATTATCATGCTCCGCAAAATTCTTATATCAACAATGTACTCGAGAGTAAGAAAGGAAACCCTTTATTACTCTCAATTATCTATACTATTATTGCTCAAGAATTGGAAATACCTATCTATGGCGTAAATTTACCCGAACATTTCATTCTTTGTTTTGCAGATATTGAAATGATGGGAATGCCTACCAGTAAAGGTAATGAAGGAAGCAATGTGCTATTTTACATCAACCCATTCAGCAAAGGAGCTGTCTTCGGACAAAAAGAGGTGGATGCCTTTTTGATGCAACTCAAATTAGCACCTTTGGCAAAGTATTATGAACCTTGTTCAAATTTAGAAATTATTAAACGGTTGCTTCGTAATTTAATCTCTTCTTACGAAAAGCTTGGATATCCAGATAAAAGTGAGGAGTTAAGGGGGTTGTTAGGCTCTTTGGGTTTGTAGCCTTTCAACCTCCGTACTCTTCCTTGCAAAGGGGGTTCCTCCTACTTACTTGGTAAGTCGTTGCTTTTTCTGAAAACCGAAATCGAGAATCTTGTCAATAAAGTCGTAAGGCTTGTAACCCTGAATGGCTGTTTGGTGAAAGATACAGGTAGCAGGTGTCATGCCTGGTAGAGAATTCACTTCTATAAACACCACCTCCACTCGTGTAGGATTATAAATTCTTACAAAAGCGTCTATTCTTGTATATCCGTTTATATTTAGCAATCTGGCAACCTTTCCAAATACTTGTTTCACCTCATCCGAAATTTGTTGACGTGTTTTTATGTCAAGCGAATACCTTGCAGGAGTGATGTTTTGTCCTTGTCCGGCAAGGAATTTTTCTTCCAGCGACAATACCTCTCCTTCTGATAAAGCTTCGGATGCTTCGAAAACTTCATATTCCAGATTTCCTTTATCATCATATTTGGTAAGCATTCCTCCTGTTATTTCAAGAAAATGAGCTGCATCTTGTTTGCTGATTAATTCTTCAACCAACAAAACTCTTTTTTGTGGAAACTCTTCTTTATCTTTTATGTGAAGCACTTTAGCCGCTTGCTCTATCAAGGCCTCTTCTTTTCTGAAAATGAGAGAAGCAAAGGCATCAAACTCTTCAGCAGTTTTAATCTTCTTTACTGCCGATGAACATCCATCATCCACAGGCTTTGCAATGAAAGGGAATTTTATTTTCTCAGTAATAGCCTTCAATACCTCTTGTTTATTACCATTCCAAGCCTCATCGGTAATGAGCATATGTTCCGCCACCAAAAAACCATTTGCTTTCAGTAATTCGTTGGTTTTGTATTTATCAATCGTAATCTGCGAACTCTGCACTCCTGAGCCATTGTAAGGCAAACCTACTCGTTCGAGGTGAGCTTGCACCGCTCCGTCTTCACCCGGACGACCATGTAGAGCTATAAAAACTGCATCCGTCATCTTCGCCAATTCTTCATAAGTAATTCGAGTTGGTTTTACCAAATTATTTTCGGCACCATATTTTTCAGTGATAGCAGCACATTCCCCAATAATTTTATTCACCAGTTCGTGTACTTTATAATGTTCTATCTTATCCTTTATATCATCAGCATTATCTTTCAGAAGAATATTTATCGGAATTTGATAAAGTATATGCTCATCCGCATTGCCTGTCAGAAACACGGGGATAGGCTCGTACTTGGCCGAAGAGGCTAGCTTTTCATAAATATTTCTTCCGCTATCTACCGAAATATGACGCTCTGAAGAGTACCCGCCCAATATAACTGCTACCTTTATTTTACTAGTAGATGCTGATTTATTTTTTGTAATAGCATTGTCTAGCTTACTCAGTAAGGCATCAAATGCTCCGCTGTTTTTGCAGGCCAGTTTTCGCTGCGCTAACGATTGCCTGATGATATAGGTTAAAAATTGTGAAGGATTTAAACCAATCTCGGCAGCCTGATGAAAGAAAAACGATGAAGGCATCATACCCGAAGTGGTATTAGGGTCGTTCAGAAATATCTTGCCTTCTTTCGAAATAAAGCCATCGATGCGAGCATACACATCAAAACTCAATTCATAAAACAATCGTTCGCATTCTCTGCGAATGGCCCCTATTTGTTCGTTTGGCAAATCTATCGGAGTGATTTTTCGCGACAATCCCGGTAAGTATTTGCTTCTGTAGTCGAACAGTTCTTTGCCTTTTCTAATCTCTGTAGGCGGCAATGCTATTGCTTTTCCGTTCTCATCTTGTGCTACAATGCACGAAAACTCTTTCCCTTCAATAAACCCTTCAATAAGTACTTTGCTTTCTCCATCAAGCGCTTCGAGCACTGCTCCTTCTTTTTCATTTACAAAAAGTGCATCAAGTTGAGTAATTAAATCGAAAGGATGATACACCGTTATTTTTTCGGGGAAGGCTGAAGACCACATGGTCAGGGGCATTCCTATTCCTTCTCTGATATCGGCTACGGTTCTTATTAAATTTATTTTCGCTTCTTTGGTTAACGATTTCCATTCTGTGGCATCTATCCATTCGGTGAATAGGGCTTTACCGATGGCTTGCATCAATGGCAAGTTGTATTTATCATTTTCATGAATGATAGTAACACCAATGGAAGAGCCTTGATTGGCCGGCTTAACGACCAGTGGAAAACCTATTTCTTCATTCGCTTTGCGAAATGCTTCTTTGCAATTTCCATTGATAAAATCTTCGCGCAACATGGTGAAAAACTTAGGACTGTTGAAGCCCGCATTCACCATCAATCGCTTTTGAACTGATTTGTCAATACCTATAGAAGAAGGTAATATACCCGAACCCGAATACGGAATATTCAAATATTCGAACAAGCCCTGAATCTTTCCGTCTTCGCCAAAAGGCCCGTGAAGACAAAGAAAAGCAAAGTCGAAATGATTTTTTAATTCACTCGGTTCTACCCTTTTTCCAATCTTATTGATTAGTTGTTCTTGCTCTGCATCGCTTAGTTTTCCTATCTGTTCGGCATAAATTTGAAAATCGCCTTTGCCAGCAGGAATAAATTCTGAAGGAGGATAGAAGTCGCGAATGCTGCCCTTGTAAACAAATTCCCAGTTGAGCAAAACAAAATTGCCAAAACTATCTACAAAAATAGGTACCGCTTCGAACAATGTTTTATTCAAATTATCATACACCGTTCGTCCTCCGGCAAACGAAATTTCGCGCTCTTTCGAAAACCCTCCGAATATTATTCCTATTTTCATATTATATTTTCCTCCTTATTAATAAAGGTGATTGGTAGATTACTGATATGCAAAAGTAAGCGATTGAATGGGGGCAATCAGGCAAGTTTGTTCAAGTATTCAACAAGTTTATTAACGGCTAAAGCACGGTGCGAAATTTTGTTTTTTTCTTCCAAATCCATTTCAGCAAATGTATGTGGGTGGTTCAATGGAGCAAATATCGAATCGTAACCAAAACCTTTTTCACCGCGCCTTTCGTCCAATATGGTTCCATAAATAGTCCCTTCAAACTGCACCTCTCTTCCATCAATAACCAATGAAATAACGGTTTTGAAACGAGCATTTCTATTGGCAATGCCTTCTAGTTCGGTCAATACTTTGGCTATGTTTTTCTCCGAATCACTTTCGTCTCCTGCATAGCGTGCCGACTTCACTCCGGGTTTACCACCAAGGGCTTCTATCTCGAGGCCGGTATCATCAGCAAAGCAGTTGTGATGGTATTTCTCATACACATAATACGCCTTTTGCGAAGCATTGCCTTCTATGGTAGGCGTGGTTTCTGGAATATCTTCCATACAATTTACATCGTGCAGACTTAATACTCGGATAGGTGCCGGAATGAGTAATTGTATCTCGGTAACCTTGTGTTTATTTCTCGTAGCAAATACAAATTTCATGATGTGAAGGTATTTAGAAATAATTTTTTTGATTGGTTAAAATTACCAATTATTTCGATTGCATCATCAATAAAAAAATCCCAGAAAGGTTTAGTCTTTCTGAGATTTCTCAATCTTATTGTTCCGAAACGTGGCCTTACTTTTTCTTGTTGCCAACTTGTTGTTGGCGTTCCTTGGTCATTTGTTCCAATCGTTCTTGGAATTTCGATTTGGTCACCGGTTTCTTTTTATTGTCTTGAATCTTAGCGTGCAATTTATCGTGATCAATCACAAATTTCTGCATCACCCAAGTTTGTCCGAAGGTAATCATGTTGGCAAGGAAATAATACCAGCTCAATCCTGCCGAATAACTGTTCATAAATCCAAGGAACATCACTGGCATTAGGTACATCATCCATTTCATTCCAGGCATTTGGTTTTGAGTTCCCATCAATTGGCTATTGCTCCAAGTATAAAGCAGTGTAGAAACGGTCATCAACAAAGCAAACAAACTCACATGGTCGCCATACCAAGGCACTGCGAATCCGAAATTGTAAACAGAATCGTAAGTGGATAAATCTTGTGCCCAAAGGAATCCTTGCTGACGAAGTTCAATAGAAGCTGGGAAGAAGTTGAAGAGCGCAATAAGTATCGGCATTTGCAAAAGAACTGGTATACATCCTGCCATCGGGTTCACTCCCGCTTGCTTGTACAAAGCCATGGTAGCTTGTTGTTTCTTTACAGGCTCTTCGTTTTTATATTTTTCATTCAACTCATCTATCTCTGGTTTCAACACCTTCATCTTGGCTGACGAAAGCACCGTTTTATAAGCTATCGGCAGCATCAACAATTTAAGAATAACAGTAAGCACCAAAATGATGATACCATAATTCCACCCAAACCCATTCAAAAAGTTGAAGATAGGAATCACCAAAAAGCGATTGATCCAACCAAATATTTTCCATCCCAAAGCAATTTGCTTTTCGAGCTCCACATCATATTTCTTTAATGTTTTGAAATGATTAGGGCCAAAATAAAAACGCATGCCATACGAAGTGTTGGCTTGTGCGCTGTATGGAATAGCAAACGAAGCCGTATAATTTTTGATGTACTTAGCCGATGTTTTATCCATGGCCGATTCCACCTCGGTATGTTTCTCGAACGTTTTGTCGGAGATTAAAACTGAAGTAAAAAACTGTTGCTTGAAAGCCACCCATTTCACTCCTTTATCGAACGACTTTTTATCTTCCGAACTCTCACTTATTTTATCCACCCCATCTTCGGCAGTGTTGTAATAAACCGTAGAAGCACTTTGCTGAGTAAGGTGATTTTGCTCCAGTTTAGGGGTGCGCATCTGCCAATTCAATTTCAAATCGGTTGTCGTATTCGCAATCACATCTTGCATACCCACTGTGTTCAATTTAAAACCTACCATGTATTCGTCACCTGTCATCGTGTAAACATATTCCAAGTACTTATCCTTACTACCCGCGTACAGGCGCATCGAAAAGCTCTTCGAAGTCGTTCCCGAAATACTAAAAGCCTCAGCCGTTGGCGAAAAATAAAGCGAATCAGTAACAAATGGTTTACCAAATGCCGAGAAAGCAATGTTCTGAGTAGACGAATCAGCATCAAACAGAATCAACGGTTTGCCTTCGTAGGTTTTATATTTTTTCAATTCCACCGAAGCTATTCTACCGCCTTTGGCAGCCACATTCACCTTCATCACCTCGTTTTCCAAGGCTATTATTTTGTTCTCCCCTTTCGAAGCATCGCTAAATCCACCGTACACCGATTTGCTCATCACCTCCTTAGCCGAATCGCTAAGCATCACCGTTGCATTCTCGGCCCCAGTAGCCCCCAAAGCTTTAGTTGGTTTAGGTTTGTTAGCCACAGCTAATTTCATTTGTTGCGCTTGCTCGTATTGTAGGGTCGAGTCTTGAAGGTGTTTTTTCAAGGCCAGTTCTGCAGCAGTTGGCTGCGAGTAAAACATCCACCCGATTAATATACCACCTATGATGACTAAACCGATTACCGAATTTTTATCCATTAGTTTTTTTGTAATTCAAATTTTTTAAGGGGGCAAAGATAGATAAATAAAGTAATGCAGGAAGAAGTTTGAACCGTTAACAATTCATAATACAGAACAGCGGTTTTCGGATGTAAAACCTTAGGTTTGAAATTTTCTTGCCATTCAAACACAAAGGCAGAAATTACCTATTCCTATATTCCTACCCTTCGTATTTCCTTAAGCCCCCAACAACCAACAACTAATTTGGGCGAGCAAGCGCCCTCTTCGTCATCACCTGTCCACCTGCCCACACGCGGTATCTTTTTTTTATTTATTTTTTCCCTGCGGGGCAATGGATAAAAAAAAGGATACTTCGCGCGGGTCAGGCGCAGTTAGTCACCGCTTAGCTTCCAATAACCTTTAAGTATGCAAATAAAAACACCCCCCCTTTTCACAGCATAATTTCCCCTTCCTTCAGTCCAATAGTCCTTAAACTCTCTATGTGAAAACCCTATGTACCTAATGTGCCTATGTGGTAAAAAAACACCCCCTCTCCAGAGCAGAATTTCCCTTTCCTTCCGTCACAATAGTCCTAAAACTCTCTATGTGAAAACCCTATGTACCTAATATGCCTATGTGGTAAAAAAACACCTCCCTCACCATAGCCCCCCTTTTTCCGGGAAATGCTACTTTTTTCGGGAAACGCTACTTTTTTTGGGAAACGCTACTTTTTTCGGGAAATGCTACTTTTTTAGGAAAACGTCACTTTTTCACGCAAACGCATCATTGGCCCATCCTGTTCCATCATTTTCGCATCCCGTTCCATCATTTTCCCATCCCGTTCCATCATTCAGCCCTCCCATCACTTCGCTTCGCCCCCGTTTGTAACGCGGTAGGATAATGCGTTTGCAACGCATAAATACACTACTCCCTATCCAAAACTCCATAATTCACACCATCACTTCCAACCTCCCACCCAACAAATCCATCCTCACATCCAACTTTCACCTCCATCACACAACAATTCCCTCCTTTCAAGCAACTTTAGCTTTCTTATAAGCAACTTTCGAAAAAAACACACAACTTTGCCTTTCTTACACACAACTTTGCCTTCCTTTCAACCAACTTTCGATTCCCAACAAGCAACTTTGCCAAAAATCACACAACAATCCCTTACCTTCATCTACTTATCGCATCCCATCACGCAACTTTCACTTAAAACACACAACTTTCATCTAAAACACGCCACTTTTAACAAAAACAGGCCGTTTTTTTAACAATTCACATCCCCACTCCACTCAAAACCCTTACCCTAATTCTTTAATTACCTCAATCCCCCAAAACCAAAATTCCAGATTTCCAATTTTTATTGCCTACTGTTAAATTGCCAAATTTCCCTTTGCGCCTTCGTGTCTTCGTGGCAAGTAAAATCTAACCTCTCAAATCTAGTCTCACCCAAAATTATTCCTTAACATTGCATCACAAATAATTGCAAAAACTTAAACTTAATTCCTAATCGTTTGTTTATTGAAACCATGAAAACAAAACTCATTTTATTTGT
>CAIWDF010000120.1 GCA_903911435.1 uncultured Bacteroidota bacterium | reverse complement strand
TGCATATCTTGTGCAATCAATTTTGCATTAGTTGAGATAAAAGTAGCAAGGATTAAAATTCGATTAATGTATATTCTGATTTTCATAATTTTATTTATTATTAAATATTGTTATCGATTTCTATTTAACGATACTCACGTTTCCTTTTTTTGAAACAGTGGTATCATAATTAAGTAATGAGATTTTTAAATAATATACAAAAGTTGCATCATCGAGAGCATTGCCTTTGTATCTGCCATCCCAAGACAAATTAATGTCGTTTGATTCAAACACTTTTTCGCCCCACCTGTCAAAAATTAACATATTGAAATCTGTTACACAGTCTGGATTAAATTTCACATCTAATACATCATTTTTTCCATCACCATTCGGAGAAAAAACATTAGGCACAAACAATTCACCACATTGAATTTCTACTGTAATGGTAACGCAATCTGAGCTAACGCATCCATTATTGGTTACCTCTACGCAATAGGTAGTTGATGACAACGGATTGGCAGTTGGATTTGCACATGTATTGCAGGACAATGCTGATGTTGGCGACCAGTTATAGGTTCCCCCTCCATTTGCAGTAAGAACTGTTGATGCACCTTCAATAATTGTAAGGTCATTCGTTAAACCTACTGTTGGAATTGGATTTACAGATATGGTTTGTGAAGTGGTATCTTGGCAACCATTACTTGTTCCAATGACAGTATAAGTCGTGGTCGTTGTAGGATTCGCAATTACGCTTGTTCCGGAAGTGGAGCTTAACCCTGTTGATGGCGTCCAGAAATACGATGAAGCGCCACTTGCTGTTATGCTTGTAGAATTTCCAAAACAAATAGCTGTATCTGTTGGAAATAATGTGGTTGTCGGACTGGGTGTAACCGTAATTGTAATTTGTGCAGTATCAGCGCAAGCTCCGTTTGCCCCTGAAACGGTGTAGGTTGTTGTGACATTTGGGGTGGCTGTGACACTCGCTCCAAATGTTGAACTTAAACCAACAGAAGGGCTCCAGGTGAAGGCAGCGTATGGACCAGATGCAACAAGGGTAGTTGAACTATTTGAACAAATACTATATGGAGTGGCCGTTACTAAAGTTGGGAGAGGAGTGGTGCCTGTTAGTTTCGATGCAAAATAAGTATAATCTATTCCATAAACTAAAGGATAAACACCTGCACCAGGATTAAAATCGGGAGGAACGTTAACGGTGTTATCCGCCCCCCCAATAGCACCGGTAAAAAAAACATCATAATTATTATCTACAAGAATATCAGTACCTGTACCCGTTCCAAATTGTCCTGCCCATGCAAAATTGCCATTTGCGTCAAGTTTAGAAATAAATATATCTTGATCACTTGCAAAATTTTGGTTAGACGGTAAAGGAGCGGTTGAAGTCATTATAAAAGTGCCATTACCGGGGTCGAAATCACAAGTGCCGTTAAAAGATCCTGTAATATATACATTGTCACATTTATCGGTACAGATAGCGTTGCCGGAGGAAAAGAATGGTCGTGCTGGTATTGTTGTTAAATCACAAAGGTTTTTAACCCATACAAAAATTCCATTTGTATCGAGTTTGAGTGCGTAGGCTTGCATGCTCGAATTGGATGTCAAATTATGAACAGCTGACGGATCCGGATCAAAATCGTAGTTAGAAGTTGCATAAGTATTAGGAAACATCGTGGCAAATTGTGAATAATTATATCCTGCAATTAAAACATTACCGGAGCCATCTGAGGTAATATCAAAACCATAATCGGTAGTTTGCGGATTAGTGGCAATGGCCTTTGCCCAAACAAAACCCCCACTGTTGTTTAATTTTAGAATAAATATATCTCCCGCATATTGGCTTCCGGAAACAAATGGACCTGCTGAACTAAGGTAAAAAACACTTGTCGAGGCTGTGTCAGGGTCAAAATCAATAGTTCCTCCAAACATTCCTGTTATCAGTATATTATCGTTTTTATCAATCGCTATCGATGCCCCGTCAGCTACTCCACTGAAATTAATTGGAGCGGGACCAACACAGGCTTTTGCCCATAAAAAATTACCGGTTCCGTTTTGTAGTTTAATAATACATAAATCTCCCAAACTTCCGCTCATTCCATCTATAGGTGAAGCACCTGCAGATGGATCCATATCTGTAAAATTATTGAAATGGCCTGTTAAGAAAATATCTCCCGCATTATCAAGTGCAATGGAGTTTATGTAAGGAGAGTCAAATGTGTTGGGATATAAAGAAGAATTATCTCCCCATGTTTTTACCCATTGGAAATTTCCGGCAGCATCTAATTTTAAAATGAATGAGTTGGTGGTATAAATGGAGTTCCAAGAGTCGTATGTTGAATGAACATTATACGAACCCGAGGTAGAAGGGTCAAAATCGACTGTATCTTTAAAAACTCCGACAATGTATAAATCGTTGTTTGCATCTATTTTTATTTCTTTTGCTCTTGCACTTGAAGAAGGTCTTATACCTCCAATGCGTTTTGCCCAAACAAAATTACCCAAGGGGTCTAGTTTGCATATGTAGGCATCGCCTGCGTCATTGCCGCTGTAACCTATTAAATCAACCTTGCCCATCATTATATTTCCCGGAGAAGTTGCATTCGCGTTACTTGCTGTCAAGTTATAGCTATTAGATGATGATGGGTCGAAATCAACCGTTCCAAAAAAGAAACCTGCCGTGTAGCTGTTTCCAAAGCCATCAACGGCAATGCTGTAGGATACCGATCGCCCAAAAGGACTTATATTGTTAGCTTGTTTTGCCCAATTAAAAGTTGCTTGAGCCTGCAGTTTTTGGAATCCGGCATTAATTAATAAAAGAATAAGCAACGCAATTATTCTTGTTGAAATCCGTGTAAATCTTTTCATCATTTTTGGTTTTTTAAAAATTTATTGATGTTCTTTAATTTTGCCGTTTTATTCATTGTTATCCGCAATCATATTTCCTGCCAACTCTCCTGTTCCACTATTGTATTACAGCCCAAAACTAACCATACCATCCATCAATAATTAAAAATCTTAACAGCCGATGGGTTTAATGGCACGAAAGTGGGAAACGAAGGATTAAGCGCAAAAGGCTTTTGTACTAAAATATATTGAACAGCTTCAAAAAGTCATCTTTCTTGCGGGATGATAATTCTACATTGATTCCATTTGATAAGAGAATAGTACTATCTCCTTTCGAAAAAAATTGAATGTTTTTTAAATTAATTATCCACGAACGGTGGGTTCGAAAAAAAACAGTGGCATCAAGGAATTTTTCGAATTCGCCAATGTTTTTTGTAGAGGTGATTTTTTCGGAAGAAGAACTATAAACAATAGTGTATTTACCATCGGCAAAACAACAAACGATTTCGGAAGTGTCTAAAAACACATACCCTTTAGAAGTAGGAATCGCAATTTTATTATTCAAAGAATTAGATAAGGGCAAACTACTAGTAACGGATGATTGCGAAACGAATGATTTTTGTTGGATATAATTTTCGCATCGGTTTAGTGTTTCTACCAACTCGATGGTGTCAATAGGTTTTAACAAGTAATCAAAGCATGCGTTTTTAATAGCATTTTGCATGTATTTGTCGTGTGACGTAGCGAAAATAACTGCAAATTCGGGATTAGGGATGTGTAAAAACAAATCAAAACCACTTTCTCCATTCATTTCGATATCCAAAAACACTAAGTCGGGATTGTACTTTCGAATTTTCTCTATTCCTATATCTATAGTTTGAGCGGTATGAATGGAAGTAATTTTTGGATAATTCTGCTTAACCATTAATTCAAGTGAGCTTATGCAAGAAGAATCATCATCTATTATTATACAAATCATGAGGTCAAAATTAATAAATTAATTAACAGTTAAACAGGTATACCTGTTTTGTATAGTAAATAGAATGTTACCACAGTGCCGCTCTCACCAGAAAGGCTGTTTGAATGAATCGTAAAATAATCTTCGGTTTTCAAAATCTCCTGTTTTTCAAGGGCTATTTTTATTCTTTGTTTTGTTATAAATAACCCTTTCGAGTTGGTACCCGAATTTAAAATTGATGTATTAAACCCCCTGCCGTTATCCGAAATTTTAACCTGCAGCAAATCACCTGTTCCTTCGTTTTTTATAATCGCTATCTTTACATTAATGGCTCCGTTCTGTAATTTATTCAATCCAGCGTGCTTTATCGAATTTTCAATTATCGGTTGTATTAGCATAGGAGGGATATATGTTTTTGAAATCACAATTTCGGGGGTTATTGAGTAGGTTAATGAAAACTTATTTACGAATCGTTGATGTTCAAATAAAATATATTTATCCAAATAATTTTGTTCAGTCTCCAAGGTTATGTAATCCTGCTCCGACAAATTTAATGTTAATCGCATTAATTTCGAAAAGGTTTGTATTTGATTCAATGATTTATCAAAATCTTTTGTCAATATGGATGCTTGCATACCATTTAAAGCATTGAAAATAAAATGAGGATTCATTTGACTTTGAAATCGGGCAATCTGTATAGCCAGCGTATTTATTTCTTTCTTTTTTTGGTCAATTTCAATGTTTTTTTTGATTAATATTTTATTTGTTGCCGCTAATTTATTACTCGCCTTTTTTACTACTAATGTAAACATCGTTAAGCTGGTTATGATGAGCAATGCAGCCAAAAGGATAATAATTAACTGATGTTTTTCGGCTCTCTGATTGTCAATTTCAAGCTGTTTAATTTGTTTTTCTCTTTCAAGTTTTATTAAGTTGATATCTTTTTTTTCGGTTTCGTATTTTATATTCATTTCAGCCGTGTTTTTTTGCGATTCAAGGCTATAAATGGAATCGCTAATTTCCGAACCGATTTTCTTAAAGTAGAGTGCTTTTTTAAAGTCTTTACCTTTTTCATAAATTTCGCCTAAAAGAGAATTTGCACTTTGTTGAATGTACAAGTTATTTATCTCCTGGCTCATTTCCAACGATTTTTCTACGAAATGTATAGCATTATCAATGTCGTTAATATTTAAATAATCGGCACCCACATTGTAATTGGCCAGCGCTATTCCTTTTTTGTTTTTCATCTCTTGGTTTATGGCTAAAGACTTGCGGTGATAGAATAACGATGAATCATTTTTATTTAGTATTCGATAGCACAATCCAAGATTGTTATACGACAGTGCAATGCCCTCCTTCATTTGAAGTTCGTTTTCAATTTTTAATGACATACGGTGCATTAAGATTGCTGAATCTGTTTTTTTTTGATCAATATATACCACACCAATGTTATTGTATATTTCCGAAATCCCTATTTTATCGCCCAATTCCTTCCTCAACTTTAATGATTTGTAGTAGTAATCCAGCGATTTGGAAGTATTATTTTGATCAGAGTATATAATCCCAATATAATTGTAAGAACTGGCAATGCCCTTCTTATCTCCAATTTCTTCTCTTATTTTTAACGATTGAAGAATTCGTTTTAATGCCTGCTTATAATCATCCTGACCTTCGTTGACAAGTCCGATAATTCCCAGTACATCCGCCTCGCTTTTTTTATCACCCAGTTCCTGGCTTAATTTTAAGGCTCTATTCAAATAATCCAATGCTTTCTGATTTTCAGCAAACGTGCGGTAAGCCAGTGCTATATTTTTGTACGAAGCTAAAATTCCTTTTTTATAGGCTATGCGTTGAGACAGGATTAAGGCTTTATTGGCTGACGGAATTATTTCATCACTGTTACCATTCAGATAGTTTTGTCGGCTAATCAGATTTAATATATCAATTCTTGAAGTGTCGGTAACGGCAATTTTTAATTGATGATAAAGAGAATCAACAGTGTTGGTTTGCGATACCGATACGAATGAAATAAAAAATAAAGAAAATAAAACAGTAAACTTTTTCATACAAATTATCGAAACCGATGGATAAATATAGCTGTAATTTCAGGCCGCAATGTTAAGTAAAGCATTTGGAATGTTTGGTATTGAGTGAAGTAATCAACCTTGCAAACGTGATTTTGTTGGTTTTAGCCTTTTACGTGTTTTCTCCCGCAGGCGCAGGCGTGTTTCGCCTGTGCCCATTATTCTGTGGCGTCTCGCCACAAACACTTAGTACATCCTTCTCCATCCCCCCTCTCCGGAGAGGGCCGGGGGTGAGGTCTACGAAAAATCGTCACGTTTCTCCCCCTCTCTTGTGAGAGGAGGGCAAACAGCCTGCGGCTGTTTGAGCCAGTTTGTGCGCCTGCCAGGGGAGAGGTGACAAAACCCAAAAAATTTACCAACTTCCCCACATCAAACCCTCCAAACCCCATCTCGAACCCTCCGAACGCCATCTCAACTTTCCAGACCGTATCCCAACTTCTCCGAACGGCATCCCAACTTTCCAGACCGTATCCCATCTTCTCCGAACGGCATCTCAACTTTCCAGACGGTATCCCAACTTTT
>CAIWDF010000119.1 GCA_903911435.1 uncultured Bacteroidota bacterium | reverse complement strand
TCATCAACTCCGTAAGGTGATTGGTATCTTGCACAAACACGGTAACTGTTCCCTCGAAGGTACCATCGTTGGTATCGAAATTCAATGAGCGCATGTTAACGTTCAGCTCGTTCGAAATTATTTTGGTGATGTTGTTCACAATTCCCACTTCGTCAATACCCGTAATTCGGATACCAGCCAAAAACGAAATAAGTTCCTTGCTGGTCCATTTGGCTTTCACCACACGGTAGGCATAGTTCGAAAGTAACTGAATGGCATTGGGGCAATTCACACGATGTATCTTTATTCCCTCGTTTATGGTGATGAACCCAAACACGTCATCGCCCGGAATAGGGCTGCAGCATGGCGAAAGTTTATAATCTATCTTCTGAAGGTTTTCGCCAATCACTAGCAGGTCGGTCTTACCACGTGCAGCAGTTACCATTTGCTCGAGCGAAGGAGGAGCATCGGCCTTTTTTATTCCACCCGACTTGTGCATTATCTTTCCATGTTCCTGATAGAAATCTTTGAGGTGCTTCACATCGATATTGCCCATTGCTATTCGGTAAAACAATTCCTGAGTAGAATGAAGTTTGAAATAAGTAGCAATTTGATTGATGTTTTGTGTGCTCGCATCTATCTTTAGATGGTTTAGTTTTCGCTCCAGCATGGCTTTGCCTTCTTTCGACAGCAGTCGCTTTTCCTCGCGCAAGGCAGCTTTTATTTTACTCTTAGCACGGGCAGTTACCACAAAGTTGAGCCAATCTTCTTTAGGTCTTTGTTTGCTCGAAGTAAGCACTTCCACTTGGTCGCCACTTTTTAATTTATAGCTAAGCGGCACGAGCTTATGATTTACCTTTGCCCCAATGCACCGCTCTCCCACCTTGGTGTGAATATCGAATGCAAAGTCGAGCGCAGTAGAGTTTTTGGGCATTGTTTTTATTTCCCCTTTTGGCGTAAACGCGAAAATCTCTTCCGCAAATAAATTTAGTTTGAAGTCATCAATGAACTCCAAAGCATTTTCCTCAGGGTTTTCGAGCACCTCCCTAATCTTCCTAATCCATTCATCCAACTGACTCTCGCTCGTACTGTCTTTGTATTTCCAATGAGCAGCATAACCTTTCTCAGCCAGCTCGTCCATGCGTGAGGTGCGTATCTGCACTTCCACCCATTTACCATCGGGGCCCATAACGGTAGCATGCAAACTCTCATACCCATTGGCTTTCGGAGTTGATATCCAATCGCGTAACCGATCGGGGCTAGGCAAATAAAAATCGGTGACTATGGAATAAACTCGCCAGCAATCGGCTTTTTCTTTTTCTAGCGGAGTATCAATAATAATTCGAATGGCAAACAAATCGAAAATCTCTTCGAAGGTAACCCCTTTGGTTTTTATTTTAGTGTTGATGGAATAAATAGACTTCGGTCGACCGATGATGGTGAACTTCACACCTTGTTCCTCCAGTATTTCTTTTATCGGAACAATGAATTTCGAGATGAACTTTTTTCGTTCTGGCTCCGATTCTTTTAGCTTTTGTTGAATCTCATTATATACATCTGGCTCAGTATATTTC
>CAIWDF010000118.1 GCA_903911435.1 uncultured Bacteroidota bacterium | reverse complement strand
TTGTTTTTGAAACCAGAAAAGTGGTAAAAAAATAATTTAATTCCTCTTATTTAAAACGCCCCGATACTTTGTGTATCGGGGCGTTTTTGTTTTTATCTTTGAGCCATCCTAAATGGCACATAAATATTCAATTTTTGGTAAATCATTTTTAAGAAGAGGATTCACTTTTCTTCTTCTTTTCTTCACCATTTTATCTTCAATTGCTCAAACTACCGTGGACGCAATGATGAAAGAAGGTAACGGTTTGCTGGGTCAAAAAAAGTATCAAGAAGCCTTACTTGTATTTGATAAAGTACTAAAGAGTTTTCCTAAAAACGCTGATGCTTATTATTCCAGAGGGGTTACCTATTACAACCTTGCTAAACCAATAGATGCTGTTTCAGACTATACCAGAGCACTGTTTTATAATCCTCAAAAGGCAGAAGCATTGATCAATAGAGGCTCAACATTCAGCGAAATGCAAAAATTTGATGATGCGTTGAATGACTTTAATAAAGCAATAGAGATGTTCCCTCTCCGCGCTGATGTTTATAACAATCGGGGCTATTTATATAGCATGCAAAAAAAATACGATTTAGCAATTACCGATTTCGATAAGGCTATTTCGTTGAACAAAAAGTACAACATGGCCTATATCAACAAGGCTTATGCCTGGAGTGCTTTAGGGTCTGATTCATTAGCCATAGATGTACTTACAAAATTAGTGGCTATTGCACCCGATTTTTCTTCCGCTTACTTTAATCGAGCCGTTATCTATCGAAGACTTGGTAAAAACAATCAATCACTTTCAGATTATAACAAAGGACTATCAATCGAACCGAACGATGTGAAGGCATTATTAATGCGTGCTGAAATTAAAGACGAATTGAGTGACGAAAAAGGTGCAATTGAAGATTGTTCAAAGGTTATTCAATTGGAAAAACAAAATGCAGTTGCCTATTATACGCGGGCCTTGGCTGAATATGATTTAAAGCAATATGATAAAATTATAGTTGATTGTTCCGAGGCAATTAAATATAAAGAAAATTATTTTGAAGCTTTCACCTTAAGAGGTAATGCTTATGACTTTCTCGGTAAATACAAGGAAGCTCTTGTTGATTATTCAATTGCCATTGAAAAGAATTCCAATTCTACGGATGCATATAATCAAAGGGCAATTGCAGAAACTCAGAAAGGAAACATTACAGGCGCTATTTCGGATTTCTCTCGTGCCTTAAAAATTGATCCCGAAAACCTAGACTTATTAAACAAGAGAGGTAGACTCTGGTTAGCAATTAAAAGTTATGAGAATGCTTTGCTTGATTTTAATAAGATTTTAGAGATAAATACTGATGATATTAAGGGGCTCGTTACTAGAGGTGATATTTTTATCCTTCTCAATAAAACGGAATATGCTTGTGCTGACTATAAACGTGCTGAATCTCTAGGCGATGGTGGCGCAATGAGTAAACGAATATTTAATTGTAAATAATGAAACGATATATTTTTTTATGCTTCTTCACTTGTGTTTTTTTTATTAGCAATGCACAACTTCAATTCTCAGGGAATAAAAAGTTCACTAAAGCCGATTCATTAAGAGGTACTCTTTCTATCTATCGTTCATGTTATGATGTCTTAATGTACGATTTAGATATTAAAGTTGAGATAGACAACAAATTTATTAGCGGTAGCAATACAATAAAATTCCTTGCCAACCAATCTTTTCGGACCCTTCAGATTGATTTGTTTTCGAACATGAAAATCGAAAAAGTCTTGTTCATGGAAAAGGAGTTAATTTTTTCAAGGTTGTATAATGCAGTTTTTGTAACATTTCCTTCAGATATACCAAAGGCATCTACTCAAACCATAAAAGTTCTTTACTCAGGTAATCCTCAAGTAGCAAAAAATCCACCTTGGGATGGTGGCTTTTCGTGGACGAAGGATAAAGAGGGTAACCCTTTTGTAGGTGTTTCTTGTCAAGGGACTGGTGCAAGCCTTTGGTACCCTTGCAAGGACCATCAAAGTGATGAACCTAATGAAATGCTTATTCGAGTAGCCGTTCCCGATGGTTTTGATGAAGTGTCGAATGGTAGATTGAAACGCACTGTACATTTAGATGATGGTTATACCAAGTTCGAATGGTATGTTTCCAATCCAATCAATAATTATGATGTAACTTTAAATATTGCTAAGTATAAACATTTTAGTGGAGTGTATAAAAACAAAAACTATAAAGACTCTTTAACGCTTGACTATTATGTCATTCCTTCCAATTTCGAGAAAGCCGAAAAACAATTTGAGCAAGTAAAACCAATGTTGGACGCATACTATTATTATTTTGGTGAATATCCTTTTGTTGAAGATGGTTATAAATTAGTTGAAGCGCCTTATTTAGGGATGGAACATCAAAGTTGTATAGCGTATGGCAACAAATACAAAAATGGATATTTAGGATTTGATATGTCAGGAGCTGGTTTTAAGTTTGATTATATTATCATCCATGAGAGTGCTCATGAGTGGTGGGGAAATAGTATTACAACCAATGACATAGCAGATATGTGGATTCATGAAGGATTTGGTACCTACTCCGAAGCTCTGTATATTGAATACTTATATGGACATGATGCTTATCTCGAATATATTAATGCAGAGAAAAAGCATCTGTCGAATGATGTACCAATTATTGGAAATTATGGTGTAAATAATGAAGGCTCAGGAGACATGTATCCGAAAGGAGCTTTACTTATACATACATTAAGAAGTATCATAGATGACGACAAAAAGTTCTGCCAAACACTAAGTGGTATTCAAAAAAAATTCCAACACCAATGTGTAAATTCTACCGAAATAGAAAATTATTTCAGTGAACAATCTGAAATTAATCTGAAACCAATTTTCGATTTGTATTTGAGAAATGTTCCCATACCAACATTAGAAGTTATTATTTACAGAGATTTCCTTGATTTGAAGGCAAATTATTATTTCAGTTTCAAAAATTCAAGAACAAATGAGGACGATAAGTTATTAGAACGTTCGCATTTTTCAATGCCTGTAAAAATAACTTCTGAGAAGAATAAGTATGTTACTGTTTTCCCGGATACGGATGGACAGCATACCATAAATTTGAAGGACATGCATCCTGAAGACTTCAAAGTAGCTACCGAATTATTTTACATTGATTCACATATTGTAATTGAAAAGGGTGCTGAAGAAGAACATTAAATTGAGTTCAATAATTCCAATAAATTGGCGAGTGGTTAAGATGAGTCCACATTGTAAGGCATCTGGAATTTCCAAGTTTTTTTTACTTATCCTTCTATTAGTGTTTCATTTCACATCAACCCATGCTCAACATTTAATTCGTATAAAACATTTTGGTAAGAACAACGGACACCTTAAAATGTATGTTCACATCCCTTCACATATTGATAAATCAAAATCGCTACCACTTGTTGTGGTGCTTCATGGATGTTTGCAATGTGCCAGTAAAGTTCAGGCGCAAACAGGTTGGAGTAAAATAGGAGATGAAAACAATTTCTACGTAATGTACCCTCAACAGAGATTTGTGAACAATCCTGAGAGGTGTTTTAAATGGTATAAAAGGCGACATAATAATAAAAATAGAGGTGAAAATTATTCAATTTTTGAAATGATTGAATACATGAAGTCAACTTATTCAATTGATGCAAAACAGGTTTATATTACAGGTCTTTCGGCTGGTGCGGCAATGAGCGTAATTATGATGGCGAATTATCCTGAGACCTTTAAGGCTGGTTCCTCTATGGCTGGAGGTGCATATAAAGCAGGGAATGGAATGGTTTCAGGAGTATTAAGTTTGGTTGGTTGGAGGATTAAAACCCCCGAAAAATGGGGGAATATAGTCCGTCAACAAAATCCGAACTACACAGGAGAATATCCGAAGCTGATAATATACCAAGGGAATAATGATTGGGTGGTGAATAAAAGAAATGGAGTTGAATTGATGAAACAATGGACGAACCTCCAAAATATAAACATAAAACCAAGCGAAGTGATTGATGGATTTGTGAAGAATAAAGATATTCAGCGTAATGCTTATATCAATAAGGAGAATAAAGAGGTTTTGGTGTTTTATAAGGTTAATAAATTGAATCATGCTTTGTTGATAGACCCTGGTGCATGTCCTTGTCAAGGTGGTAAAAGAGGATTGTTCTCAAGAGATAAAAACTTTAATTCATCGCTTTGGACCGCATATGACTTTGGTCTTCTTGCGACACCACAAATTGTCGGAAAAACAAATGTTAAAAGGCTCGAAGAGAAAATATTGTTTTCTGTTCCTTATTCAAAGAACTCAAAATATGATTGGAGTTTCCCCGAAGACTGTAAAGTAATATCGAATGAAAACAATGGTACAATTACAATTAATTGGGGTAAAGTTGCTGGAGCCGTTAATGTTGTTGAAACGGACACAAATAATTGTAAAAAACAATACAAGACTATTTTTGTAAGAGTAGAAGATAATTAGGAAAGGATGGAGAATAATTCCTAATTATGCCTTTCGCCAATTTGTTGACGCCACATAGCATAATACAGTCCTTTTTGGAGCAGTAATTGATTGTGTTCTCCTTGTTCAATTATTTTTCCTCTTTCCAAAACGTAAATTTTATCGGCATGCATAATCGTACTCAAGCGATGTGCAATAAGAATGGTTATCTGATTTTTTGCTGAAGATAAATCACGAATAGTTTTTGTTATTTCTTCTTCGGTAATTGAATCAAGAGACGAAGTGGCTTCATCAAAAACGAGTAAACTTGGTTTACGAAGCAATGCTCTTGCAATCGATAGTCGTTGCTTCTCTCCTCCAGAAACCTTAACTCCTCCTTCCCCTATAATCGTTTCAAGACCTTTGTCCGCTCTCTCCAATAAAGTTTGGCAAGCTGCTTTTTGAAGAACTTCCATACATTCGTCATCGCTTGCATTTGGAGCAACAAAATTCAGGTTCTCTTTGATAGTACCTGCAAAGAGTTGAGTGTCCTGAGTAACAAAACCAATTTGTGAACGAAATTGATCTAGATTAACCGTTTTTGCTGATTTTCCATTATATTTAACATCACCTTGTTGTGGGTGGTACAATCCCACTAATAATTTTACCAACGTTGTTTTCCCAGAACCAGAAGGACCTACAAAGGCAACAGTGTCACCATTTTTTGCAAAAAAAGAAATGTCTTCTAAAGCCTTGTTATTGGCTGTTTGGTGTTTGAAACTTACATGCTCAAATTGTAAGGTTTGAATTCCATCAATCGTAATTGGATTTAGAGGCTTAACTTCTTTTGGAGTGTCCAAAATAGCTTGGAAATTATCTAGTGAAACTTCTGCTTCTCGGTAAATATTAATGATATTGCCTAATTCTTGTAATGGTCCAAAAATAAAGAAAGAATATATTTGTAAAGAAAATAAATCACCTAGTGTCAATGTATCTGCAAATATCAAATAAAGCAACAAAAATAAGATGCAACTCCGTAATAGATTTACAAATGTTCCTTGAATGAAACTAATACTTCTAATGTACTGAACTTTTTTTAGTTCTAAACCTAGAATTTTCTGAGTAGTTGAATTAAGTCTGTTTATTTCCTGAGTTGCTAATCCAAGACTTTTTACAAGTTCTATATTGCGCAACGATTCGGTAGTTGATCCAGCTAATGCAGTGGTTTCGCCAACTATTTTTTTCTGAATAACCTTTATCCTTTTACTTAATAATGAAGTCACAAAACCCAAGACAGGAACAGCCGCAAAGTAAACAACTGCAATTAACCAATGAATTCGTATTGCATAAATCATCACGAAAACAACTCCAACAAGAGAAGTAAATAACACGCTAATAAATGCCATGATTAACTTTTCAACGTCTGAACGAACCTTTTGCAACTTGCCCAGTGTTTCACCACTTCTCTGGTCCTCGAATACTTGATAAGGAAGTTCCAACGAATGTTGTAGACCATCTGAATAGATTTTAGCACCTAGCTTTTGCGTTATCACATTTACATAGTAGTCTTGAAAATTCTTTGCAATTCTAGACACCATTGCGATTCCCATGGAAAGAAGAATGAGTAAACCTATGCCTTTAATAAATTCGTTATGTGAGAAATCTTTGTAATGAGTCGCATATTTATCTACAATATGTCGAAAAACTAAAGGGTCTAATAATGAGAATAATTGGTTAATTGTTGCAAGGAGTAACGCAAGTGCAATTATCGATTTGTAATTTTTTAAATAATTAAATAGTAGTTTCACATTGGGAGTTTTGATTCATCCACAAAAGTAGACTTTTATAATTTAATTTTAAATTTTCTAATTAATTAAATTAAACTGACTTTTTGTTTTTTGAAGAATTGATACATCAAATCTTGCTTTTCATTATCTTTGGTAAAAATTGGTTCATTTGTTTAATACAATAAGTAAGATTAATGAAAATAAATAATTTTAAATTGGACGAATGAAAGTCAGAATTAGCTTGTTGTTTTTTGTGTTTATTTTCGTGTTTACATCACCAATTGTTGCCCAAGAAAAGCAAGATAACGATGATGAAGAGGGCGTTTCGGATAAATCAGTAACTGCTGGAAATGAACAAAAGAACTATTATTTATTTAGTGCAAGAGTTAACGTAACTGTGCCTCACCCTGTTTCCAATGGTGCTTTTAAAAAATGTTTTGTTGGTATATATGAAGCTAGTGGCGGGTTGAACCTAATGCTTTACAAAGGTGTTTTTGTTGGTGGAGCTTACAAAAATGGCTTAATGAAAATTACTGAAAACAAAATTGCGAATTACAATGCGAGCATGCAAATGAACAATGCATCTGGAAAGATTGGAGGAGATTTGTATTTAGGAGAAAAAAATAGAGTAATATTTTCAGCAGCAATTTCAATGGGTGAAACTTGGACCCATTATTACGATTTGGTTGCTAAAGATCCTAAAAAGGTGATATCAAATACAAGTTACACTTGCTCTTACTTCGAACCTGAAATGAATTTATTTTTTCTGGTAGATGACAATTTTGGTATCGGAGCGACTCTCACATACACGGTATTCGACCATACTTTCGATCCTTATGAACTTAGCTTAAACGATTGGTCGGCCTTTGATAAAACGAACGGGGGCAGCACTCAATTTATTAGTTTTGGGTTCGGTATTTATTACAATTTTTATAAAAAGAAAAAGCAATGGTAATGCACAGATGCATCACAAAGTTTGTCTTATTCTAATCGTTTAATAGAACAGCCAATAGATTTTGTTGAATTTGTCATTATTTTTTTTCCCATACCAACTGCATTCATTGCTTCAAAAAGATAATGTTCTTTAGCATCTGTGGCGTCTTTAATATTATCATCAATAGCGCCACGGTATACTAAACCCGACTTGTCAAAAAGAAAACAATGGGGGGTACGAGTAGCTCCAAATGCATCTGCAATGATAGAGTTTTTATCAAGCACATAATGGAATGTATAGTTTTGAGAAATGGCGTACTTTTTCATTTCTTCATATGAGTCATCTTCATTTCTCTGTGCTTCATTGGAGTTGATAAGAATAATTCCAATTTTATTCTTTCTAGCCATATCAGCTGATGCAAGAATTCTAGACTCACTTAATTTCACGTAAGGGCAAGTATTACAAGAAAAAATAACGAGTAATCCTTTTTCTCCTCTTACATCATTAACGATACTTCTTTTCCACTAATGTCAAGAAGTTTGTTTTTTGCAAGTGGTATAGGTTTACCTATTTCCAACTCAGAATTTATATTAGGCTTAAAGGAAGAAACTAATAAAAGAATTAGAAAAATATTCGCTGTAAAAATGTGCTTTTTCATTGATTGATGTTTTTA
>CAIWDF010000117.1 GCA_903911435.1 uncultured Bacteroidota bacterium | reverse complement strand
TTCACTGTTGGAACAAAAGTATTCGCTTTCGGAACAAAAGTATTTAATGTTGGAGTAAAAGTGTTCACTGTTGGAACAAAAGTATCTAGTGTTGGAGCAAAAGTATTCACTTTTGGAGTAAAAGCATACACTGTTGGAGCAAAAGTGTTCACTGTTGGAACAAAAGTATTCGCTTTCGGAACAAAAGTATTTAATGTTGGAGTAAAAGTGTTCACTGTTGGAACAAGAGTATTCGCTTTCGGAACAAAAGTATTTAATGTTAGAGCAAAAGTGTTCACTGTTGGAGCAAAAGTGTCCACTTTTAAGTTTTCAGCTTCTCATTGTGTTGGAGAAGCCTTCACCGGAGCAGGTTGAACAGCCTTTTTTCTGTTTGGAGTGATGGCATGAAGGTAACGCATAAAAAGGTCTCCAATGTAATCGAACTCTTCACGATAAAAAATACCTATTCCTTGTGTATACGGTCCGCTAGCATAAGTCTGATTATTGCTAATATCGTTTGCTTTGTTAAAAGCTTTCACCCTCACCTTTCCATCTTTAGTAATTTTGTATTCCATATTCACATCACCAATAATGTTATTGGATGATTGACTGTTGGCATTTTGACTATTACTTACGTTTCCGTCTATGGTCAATTTATCATCGAAGAGTTGAGTTGAAAGTGCGAGCCCAAGCTCCTTGCTACTGATGGCATCTCCGGGTCGATAGTTTACACCGATGTCGAAATCGCGACTGACCTTGCTCAACATATTGCTGAGCTGATTAGACAATAACTCACTCGTGCTTGCTCCTGCTCCAGCAGTAGTTTGGTCTTTCAGGTTGGTGCCATTTCCAGCAAGTTGATATGGAGTGACAAAACTATTGAGGATAAGCAACGAAAACACCTGCCTATTGCGTTCGGCATCGGTGTTAATGTAGCTTAAAACAGTTTGTTGTGTTGTAGGGTCTACCGTTGGCAAACCAATATCGAAATTGATTTCGGGAGAAAGCAAATCTCCGTTCATCAAAAGTTTTAAATCAACTGGATACCTTTTCTTGGTATCAACATGAGCTGTGGAATCGAAAAATGGAGAAAGCGATGCGCGGGTTTTGTAAACGGCCGAAAGATTCATGTCGGCTTTGTAAGGCACTCCGCTCCATCGGATGGTTCCTCCATTTTGCAAATCGAAACGTTTGTTGATGATGTTTTGTAAAGTGAACAGATAATCACCTGTTTCTACCACATACTCTCCATACATTTTAAAATCACCTTTCGAATTTATTCTTAAACTAATGTCGCCACTGCCTCGCGCTTTGATGATGTCGCCTACCTTCTGATCAAAAATTAATTGTATCTCAGCATCAGGAGTTACCTCCAAATCGAAATTAAGTGTTAGCCCACCCAAAGTAATTTTATAATCTTCTTTGATTTTTACACTGCTATCTTTTTTGATGTAGGTAATGAAACTATTTTCACTCACCTCCGAAGTTTTGGAAAGAGGTATAAACACTTTGGTCAATTCCGTCTTGGTGAGTACATTCAAACGTTCACCGTTTTCGGAAGGTGTGATTTTTTCTGTTTTTACATTTGCATCAATGCTGATGTTATCGACATATCCAAAAATATTCACCATGCCCGTAACAAAGGCTTTGCCGTAGTATAGGTTATTTTCATTCTCGGTCGTGTTGAGGCACATGAATTTATTTGCCTTTATATCGAAGTCGAGCTGAAAGTTTTTGAAATTTTCGTGATATAATTTTCCGTTAACAATGGCTTTATTTCCGTAAGCATCATTCACAATCATGTCGGTAACACCAAACGAATTGTTATCGATATTCACTCGATGGGAACAACTATAAGTAGTATTGAGATAATCAACGGTAATTTTTTTTGCATTTACATTTACAAAACCACTTACCAAAGGCTGTTTCAACGAACCTTTCAAATTGACATTGCCAGCAAAAAAACCTTTGAAATTGCTACAATATTTTTTTACGTATGGTTCGAACAGCTGCATATTAAGCGATTCGAAATTAAATTTCATATCAATATTATCGCCCTCCTTTTTGGGGTAGTAGTTCCCCGAAAACATTAAGTTAGGAATAATACCTAAGCTAAATGATCCATTGAGGTACAAGGCTTCTTTAGTCGCATCCCAACTGCTCGACACCGTGCCATCTCCAAGTTCATTATTATTTACAAACACCGATTTAAAAGTATTGTTACTTGTGAAAATAAGCGAATGATAAAAGTCGGTAATTGTAGATTCGCCATTAACAATGCCTCGAAGAGAAAGGTCCGAACTCTTGGTAAACAAGTTGAGATTGGCAAGGTTAAAATTGGCCAATAATAATTTTATTTGATCTGATTTATTATTCGAAATTAAACCATCCAGCGCTATCGATTGATTTTCGTGTTCGAATGTAACATTGTGAACAGTGATAAAATTAGAATCAATCAACACTTGATTTTCTTTATTGATCATCCACACCGAATCGGCAACAACAAAGTCGGAAGGAAGTATTTTAAATTCAATCATGCGTTTAGGATTAATAGTAAGAAACGCCTTCAAATCACCTTTGTATTGATTGGATGTTTTATTGTCCCATGACAAGGCAAGATTGACACTGTCGGCATGAGTTTGAGTGCTCAATTTAACATCGGTTAGCCAAGTGCTATCCGTAGTATATAATCGACCGCACCCCATAGAAAAATCCATATTCCCATTCGTTTTCGAATTCACGTACCATTTGCGGATTTCAAAACCTTTCAACATAAGTTTGTCCGACTGCCCAGTTATTTCCAACTCATTCTTCAACGAATTAAATTTGCCATGTAAAGTGGTTTTGGGCGCTATCTTTATATCAGGAAAAAACAACCGAGTAACATCATCTGAATTATCAAATTCTAAATTGTAATTAAAATTTTGCGGAGTCAATTGTCGTTCAGTTGCTGCATTCTTGAAATACGAAGGCAAATAAACGCTCAGAAGTTTTTGAACAGACAAAGGCAGGTCAAGCACTTTGAATTCACCATCTAACTTACCGTTTAGGAAATCGGAATTAAGTTCTATCGTTTTTACACCTCGTTCCTCTTTAGAAGTAAGATTAAACTCATTCAATTTATATTTTTCGTTTCCTTGGGTATAATTTGTTTTTTCGATGAGAATCAACCCATTCAGGTTGTCGATATTGTTGCCCGTAATATCCACCTTTATTTGAGTTGATAAAGATGTCTTCTTAGTGAGATTAACAAAATGCAAAGCTGCTAAATCGGTATTTTTGAGAGCAGCTACAAAATCAAGACGAGGCAGTTTATTAGTAAAATCGACCTTCCCATTAAAATCCAAATCTATATTTTCGTCTGCTATTTTTAATTTTCCTTTAAATATCCTATTGGCCATATTCCCTTGTACCGCCATATTTTGATAGTTATAGTTATTTATCACGATTGAATTAACAGCTCCATTTAAACTAGCCGAAACATCATCAAGTGTGAGTCCTGAGCCATCTACATCCACATCTAGTGTTACTTTTCCAAGTTTACTTATTTCGAAAAATTTACCGAAATCAAAATCGATTGATTTCAAGTTTCCTTTATAAAATTCTTTCTTTTTAATCGTGTCGTGTCTTACAGCCAGGTCGGTTGATAATTTCCCTAATGCTGATGAGAAATTTCCGTATGCATAAAAATCGTTGTACAATCCAGTAAATGTTCCGCTAAAATTCATTGTTCCTAATTTCGAAATGCTTTTAGGTACATCGAGCATATGAGTAGAAGTAAAGGGCGGGATTGGGATATGTTTCAAATCAAAATAATCAGTAGTAAAACTTTTTACTTTTAAATAAAATACCGTTTCATCAATATTTGGCAAGCCAGTCAAACTTACATCCCCTTGAAAACGAGTAATACCCCCGACAATAATATCCATTTCTTTTCCGCGTAAATCGCTGACTGTGCCTTTTACCTTTCCTGTTATGATAAGTTTTCTTTTGATTCCTTTAAGGGCTGGTGCGAAATAAGCAATATCACTCATCTCGACATACGAATGGTCGAAGTTGCCTTTCAAAACAACTTTATTGTTGAAATCTAAAAAGTCTTGATAACGACTGTAGATAAATGACAGGTCTGTAGATATAGTACTTTCAGGCGTTCTGATTTTCAATTCATCCATCTGAATTCCTGCAGAACTAAGTTTTACATAACTACTTAAATTAAGTAAAATAAATCCACTTTTTTCTTTAGTTGAAAGATAATCGATGGTGGCATGTATTGTGTCTTTGTCGAAGCTGACGTCTTCTATCAAACCATTAATACTTCGAGCATTTAAATCAAAATAGTTAACTCCAGAAGTAATTAATGTGTCGTGTTCGTTTCGATAAACGAAGGCTGTATTGACAAAAGTGAGTCCTCCAAATTTAATGTCCCATGGAGTACTTTTCTTTGTGGTATCAGCTGACGGAAACGCGTCAATCAAAAACTGATAATTAAAATCCTTATCGGCTTTGTATTTAACCAACTTGGCATTTGCATTCAGAAAAGTAATGCTCCCAAAATGCAAAACCTGTTTAGTAAAATCAATCCTGTCGATTCCAATTTTCAACCTTTTCGAATAAAACAACGTATCGTGATTTAAGTCTTGAATAAATACATCATCCATCACAAGTTTCTTAAAAAACTGAATGTCCATACTTCCTATTTCAACACGGGTATGTAATTTTTCGGATAAGTACTTTGCCGTTTTTTGGGCAACAAAGGTTTGTACGGAATGAATCTGTATGAGGATAAATAGTATTAATACCGTTAAAAGTAACGATGAAACTATTCGGATAAATATTTTACCAAGTTTTTTAATACCTTTGAGTTGTGTTTAAACTAACCAATTTGTTTTTAAAAGCACGAAGTTACTAAATATGAGCAAACCAATTATTATTCTTGGAATCGAATCGTCTTGCGATGATACAGCTGCTGCTGTCATTAAAGATGGCAAATTACTTGCCAATGTGGTTGCCAACCAGCTTGTACACAAACAATGGGGCGGTGTAGTACCCGAATTAGCATCTCGTGCGCATCAACAAAATATTATTCCTGTTGTCGATTCTGCTTTAAAAAAATCAGGTATTGACAAAAAAGACATTTCTGCCATCGCATTTACTAGAGGACCTGGTTTAATTGGCTCTCTATTAGTCGGCACTTCTTTTGCCAAAGGTTTTGCACTTGGTTTGAACATCCCATTGATAGAAGTGAATCACATGCAAGGTCATATTCTTGCTCACTTTATAAGTGATGAAACAAAACAACATTCTCCTTCCTTTCCATTTCTTTGTTTAACCGTTTCTGGAGGGCATACCCAAATTGTTTTAGTGAAAGACTTTTTTGATATGACAGTGATTGGAGAAACTATAGATGATGCCGCAGGAGAAGCTTTTGACAAAGCCGCAAAAATTTTAAACCTCCCTTATCCAGGAGGCCCACTCATTGATAAGTATGCAAGACTTGGAAATCCGAAAGCTTATAAATTTACCAAACCTCAAATCGATAAATTAGATTTCAGTTTTAGTGGGTTAAAAACCGGGTTTATGAATTTTATAAATAATGAAACTAGTAAAAATAACGGTTTCGTTTCCGAAAATTTAGCAGATATCTGTGCTTCAATACAGCAAACCATAATTGATATTTTAATTGTTAAATTAGCAAAGGCTGCTGAACAAACTGGGCTAAAAGAAATTGCGATTGCCGGTGGAGTATCGGCTAATAGTCAATTGAGAGATACCTTAATGAACAAAGAAAACGAATTGGGATGGAGGGTTTATATTCCTGACTTTTCTTATTGTACAGACAATGCAGCTATGATAGCAATAACAGGATACTACAAATTTCTTAAAAAAGATTTCACAACACAATCAACGATACCATTAGCAAGGTATGCTATGAAAT
>CAIWDF010000116.1 GCA_903911435.1 uncultured Bacteroidota bacterium | reverse complement strand
GGTTAAAATAATATTTTCCTGTTCTTTTTTCTTCGCTTCCAATTCTTTTGCTTATTTTTCTTTTTGTAAAAGGTTTATTTAAGATTCTTTTTTATCACTTTCATATTTTGAACTCATTTCAGCTGTTTTTCTTATGCTCTCTACATTATCTATAGAATCATTAAACTCTTTATACAGTTTGTGATATTCATATGCTCCTTTCCAGTCGGATAAAGCAGAATCGCATTTGGCAATATGTTGATAGGACTCTCTAATATACCAATTGGAACCTAATTCCTTTGCCATTTTCAAACATAATAATGATTGTTCCTTTGCTTCCTTTGTTTTATTTTGCTTTAAGTATACTCTTCCAAAATTGTTAAACGATCTAGCTAGTCCAATATTATCGTTCATCTCTTCGTATATTTTTCTTGCAGCAGAATAATTTGCTATCGCTTTTTCATAATCATTTTTCCCGTCTGTATATAAGGCACCAATATTGTTATAAACTGATGCTGTCATTGATTTATTTCCTAACTCAATCTGCATTTGTAAAGCAGAAAAATAATTTTCTAACGCTTTATCATAATCATGTTTCTCTGCATAATTAACACCGATGTTATTATATGTTTCTGCAGCGCTCCACTTATCACCAGATTCTTCAGCCATTTTCACCGAAGTTATAAGATATTCTATTGCTTTGTCATAATTCTTACTATACATATAAACAATCCCAATACTACTGCACAAACCAGGATAAATTTTATCTCCCCGCTCCTTATATATTTTTAATTTAGCAAGATAAATTTCTAAGGCCTTGTTATAGTTTTCTTCGTTGGTATATATTTCTGCAAGTTTGCTTTCAGTATCAGCTATTCCATTTTCATCTCCAATATCATTGTATATTTTTTGTGCTGACAAATAATTTGCTAATTGTTTTGGCGTATTCTGTTTGTTACCATAAACCATCGCGATATTACCATAACATTCAGCAATACTTTTTTTATCTCCTAATTGCTGTCTAATTTTTAGAGATGCGAAATACATTTCTAAAGCCTTATCATAATTAGCCATATTATTATAGTTATTTCCTATGTCAGAATAAGTCTTGATAATTCTTTTTTTATCATCTATTTCTCTCTCTAATTTTAATTTATTTAATCTATTTTCCAAAGCCAAATTCCAATTACTCTTTGCATCATATATCAAACCAATAGAGCCGTAGCAATCAGCCTCACCTTTTTTATAATTTATTTTTTGTGCAATAGAAATACCTTGTTTTAAGTAGAACAATGGGATAGAATCATTTTTATTAAGAAAATAAGAATATTCATAACCTAATTTTATTAAAGTGTTTACTTTGGAGATGTCTTCTTTTTCTCTTGATAAAGCTATAAGCAAAGAATCAATATATTTATCTTTTGTTGAGCCTATCAATTTTGAAGTAATTGTACGAGTTACTATTTCTTGCGCAAAGCCAATCCCTTGCACCAGAAACACTATGAATACGAATACTACCGCCTTTTTCATCTCGTGTGATTAACTATTTAATACTTTGGTCTTGATCAAACTCATTGATGGTGGGGTTGTATTTTACTCCGCCAATAGGCTTGTTGGTGGGTTTGGTATTGTTGTTTTTCAATAGCGTGACATAACAATTGAATTGTGCAAACTTCTGAAGTTCCCTTCCTTTGGGCACTTTGGTGTCGATAACAATGGTTTTGTCTTGATAGCCTGCTCGGGTGCATTTCACAAGGTAATAGGTGTTGAGGTCGAGGTCGAGCGGAAGTGCGCGGCCTGTAGAAGCCAATGTTTTATAGGGTTTGCTGTTGGCAGTGATGGTTACTGCACTTGTCGAATCGTTGCCATTGGCATTCACCAAAACGAATACATGAAATTTAACGGCTGGTGTAGTTTGTGCATCGGTGCATTGCAAAAGCCCAATTACAGTGATGATGGATAGTATTGCTTTTTTCATTTTCATGCTCATTCACCGTGTTTGAGTAAGGGCTGAAGGTTTCTGTTTAAGTTATTGTTCGTTGAATGCTTAGCATTAAAATCGATATTATTCATCAGGAAATAAATCTGATGTATAATTATCATACAATTCAAATAAAAATTCAATTCGTTTTATTTCTGTTGTAAATGGGGTATCACGATAACATTTGTCAACTGCTTTATCAAGTACTTGGTGTGCTTTTAATAATTCCTGCGGCATTAAAGAAGTATCATACAAGTCCGCAAGTGAACTACCATTACTTACATATTCGTGCCTGATGTCAATTACTTTTTGTGCTGCAGTTTCAACCGAATCTTTAAGTCTTTTTGCTATTCCATTTGGCCAAGGAAAATTGTTGTAAACAATTTCATTACTGTATCTATAATCACTTTTGATTCTACCACACACATATCTAACCCAAGTCATGTGCATTTCAGAAGTAATAATTCCAAATTGATAAAGAGTTGCCTTGGGTATAATACTTGTTGAATTGTTTGCAATATGATTTTTCGAGAAAAATCCAATAGGAATATACTTTCTATTTTCAGATGAGTGAAGAGGTATTAGAATAAAATCTGAATTTGGTTGTCTAATTTCACCAAAAAGATAAGGAGTTGCGGATAATTTGTTAGTTGCTTCCCTGTCGCTTTCTTGTCTGTGCCTTCTTACCGCTTGCACTCTTTTGTAAACTGCTGTTAAACTTTTTAATTCTTTTGGTTGAATTCCAACTAACCACAGACACCATCTTTTTTTACCATTCAAATATTCGTGAGCACTTAACAAAGGCTTTACCCATTTTTTAGCTTCTGGTTCATCTTTTAATAATTCTTTTTTCTCTTCATCAGAAAGTAATAGGTGTCCACCATCATTCGGCATACTACCAAAAGATATTTCAGCAACATTACAAATGGGTGTTCTCCTTTTTAAAATTGTTGTGTCATTACCTTGAACTAAATAAGGATTGACGTTTCTTACCTTAACCTTTCTTGGTTCACCTTTGATGTCTGAATATTCAAACACGAATTTTTCTTTTATATTTTCTTTACCAAAACCGATTACCACACAATGAACTGCTGCAACACCTTCGGCTTCGTTATGCCATCTAAATGTTTGATGAGCAAATTGAATTTTCACTTTGTGCTTTTTAAATAAATGATTCCAAAGTATACCTGGTTGTTCTCCTTGAGCAATACTGTTAGTACTAACTAATGCAGTTCGTGTTGCAGTATAAACGTTCATATAATCAGCCGCTTTCACATACCAACAAGCTACATAATCTAAAACACCTGAACCTTTAAGTCCTTTTAGTATTTTTTCAATATCTTTCTTTTGTTCTACTGTTTGATGTTGTTTCCCAACAAAAGGAGGATTCCCCAAAATATAATCAAAGACTATTGTTTCATCTCCCTTTCCTTTTACAAATTTTTGTTTTGCTTTCCAATCTACGTGAAGTGAATTTACATTTTTTATTATTGCAGCTTCGTGTAATGGTATTGTTGGAACTGCTTTACCAAACTCGCTTTCTAATCGCATATTCATTTGGTGTTGTGTTAACCACATCGCAACTTCCGCAATCATTGCCGATGTTGAATCAATCTCATAACCATAAAAATTATGTAAAGGAACATTGCTTAAAGTACTAGAATCTGTTATGTATGTTCCTTTATACTTTTTGCGAATTATCTCTATGTCTAATAATCTTAATTCACGATATGTTACAACTAGAAAGTTACCGCAACCACAAGCAGGGTCTAAAAAAGTTAATTCGTTTAGTTTCTTTCTGAAATTTTCTAATGACTTTTGGCTAGATTTAATCAAGTCAAATTCTTCTTGCAATTTATCAAGAAACAATGGACGAACAACTCTTAAAATATTTCTTTCAGATGTATAATGTGCACCTAATGTTCTTCTTTCTTCATTGTTCATTACAGCTTGAAATAAGGAACCAAATATTACAGGCGAAATATCTGACCAATCATAAGCACAACAATCTAAAAGAGCATCTCTCAATGCATTCGTAGTTGATGGGACTTTGTGAAGCGTTGCATCAAACAAGTCGCCATTTACATAAGGGAATTTTGAAAGTTCTTTGTTTACTCCTTTGCGTTTGCCTACTTCTGTATTTAATGTTTTAAATATTGCTAATAAATGGTCGCCAAGTGTTTTACCAGTAGTATGTTCTTTGATATAATTTTCGAATTGTTTCTTATCAAATATCCCTGTGTCTTCTGCGAACATACAAAAAAGAATTCTCGCTAATAAAATTGCAATATCATTTGAATCATATCCTTTGCGTTCGATTGCATCATAAACATTAGCAATTCTTCTTGCAGCTTCTTGATTTGCTTTTTCTTCATCAGATTCCAAACGACTTGCAAAATCAATAAAAAATAAAAACTCGTCAAGTTTGATTGCAAGTTGTTCAAGCGGTACTTCGATTAGAAAATTGATTTTTATTTTATTTGCTTTGCTTACATGAACTTCGTATTTTTTAATACGCTTGAAGTTCATAAGCATTATAAATTGAGGTCTTTGATGAGGCAGTAAATTTTCAATATATTCTTCTGCTTGAATTAAAGTTTTGTCCCAATGCTTTGGATTATCTAAATGCGCTGATTTTGATTCAATGATTAGTTTCCCTGTCCAGAAGAGGTCTGCAAAGCCTGTCCCTGTTTCATCCTTTTTTTGAATTGGCTTTTCAAATTGTGCAAGGTTCTTTCTATCAAGACCGAATATTTGAAAAAACTCGTTCGTGAATGTTTGAGCTTCTGCTCGTTCGGCTGTAGTTCCTCTCCATCTAATTATAAACGCTTCTGCGTTATCACGCATGTCTCTAGTAATTGTAGCCATTTTCTATTAATAATTATTAAAATTAATCTTGTCTAAAATATTGTATTATTTATTCTATTTTATTCTCTCCCTCCTCAATCCCTTGTATTATCAAGCTTTTGCCGCTATTGATATTTTGATGAAACCGAAACGGCTTTGCAAATATAATAAAATTCTTTTTCGTTCATCGGTCTGTAAGCAAAGATTTTCGGGCAAAGCGGTGCATGTGTCGGACGAATGTTGATAAATGTTAGGAATGATTGCTTCACTAGTGCGCATAAAAAAAGTATTGATGCATGGCATCAATACGTTTCGAGTAAACATCTACACCGCTTGCTGTGCGGGGTGTTTAGAGGGTATGGCAAATCATCAAGTCTAGTTATTGTGTATCGTCTTTCTAGTGCAAATGGTTGCGAAGGGCACAAAGGAGTTGTTCAAAATCCTGTCGTACAAGTGGCAGAACTAGCCTAAAACAAAGGCAAGCAGGAGGGAGGGCTATTGTATTCGACCTAAAGCTCGTAGCACCTCTTCCTCTGTAATGTTGTGAAACAGGGCATACTCGCACACAGTAAGTATTTGTACGGATGATTTTTGATAATGCTTTTTCAGCATTGCATAGTGTCGCTTAGCCGTTGCTAGCTGCACATCTTGCAGTACCATGATGTCCTTCGGTCGAACGACAATGGAATGGGGTTTAATGTTAGATTTCATTTGTATAGTTTTTTAAGTTAATGAATGAAATTCATTACAAAGATATAAAAAATTTAATACATAGAGACCTCTCCCCTTAATCCCCGAGACCTCACCCCTTAATCCCCTCTCCGAAGGAGAGGGGGCTGTTAGTGAGTAACTCAAAATAAGACATTTAGAAGGATGGTTTGTTTATAATTAAAGCAGAAACATAAAGATTACTTAGTCACCCCTCTCCTTCGGAGAGGGGCCGGGGGTGAGGTCTTTAAGGAGAGGAGCGAGGTCTTTTCGAGCGTGAGGCCTTATATACATGAGTAATCTCCCCTCAAAAACTCGCCTTCTAAAAAGTCGGGGAGAGGCTCAATTAGTATCAAATGGTATCAATAGGTATCAAACTGCTGTAGACCATGTTCAAGGTATTAATTAATGTACTAGTTTCGCGAGTGAAACGAGCAATAAGCCGATGGAAAGCAGCACCAAAGTGGAGTTGAACAACACAGCAAGGCTCGAAAGGAGTAAAGGTTCTTTGTAAAACAGTGGAGAGGAAAAGTAAATCAGTAGCGAAAAATAGTTAAGCGATACTGAATTATATCCAAGGGGACTCAGCCGAGTTCCGAGCGGAAATGACCGAGTTCCGCGCGGAAATGTCCGAGTTCCGAGCGGAAACGTCCGAGTTCCGAGCGGAAACGTCCGAGTTCCGAGCGGAAATGTCCGAGTTCCGAGCGGAAACGTCCGAGTTCCGAGCGGAAACGTCCGAGTTCCGCGCGGAAATGTCCGAGTTCCGAGCGGAAATGTCCGAGTTCCGCTCGCAAATTCAATTGAATTGAATAACCAAAATGGTTAATCATTCGCATTAAATAGACTATATATAGTAATGAATAATAATAAATTAAAATTAGTATCAACTTAAACAAAAATCAAAATGCCATCAAGAATTCCAACAAAACAAGCAGAATTAAACGATTATGTAACTAGCACAATCAAGTATCTACAACAAGTAGTAACACCAACCAATGGTACGCGGTTAGGGTTGACCACCACCCAAGTAAGCGATTGGGAAACTAAAGGTCAACTCGTAGTCGACCTTTATGCGCAAAAGAACGACCCGAATTCGTTCTCCAAAGTACTCGTGAAAAAGTACAAAACCGCTAACAAGGCGTTCAGAGCCTTTGCTCAGCCAATACTTAATGTAATTGCTTCGAGCTTGAACGCTAACGACACCGATGCTAAAACCTTCCGTGTGATACTTACTCGTAAAAAGAGCACACGTCCGCAAGACCGCATTAAGACCAATTGTTATGCAATAGTAAAAATGATAGGCGGAACTTATTTCGAGTGCAAATGCCGAAGCATCAGCGATTCGAAACGTGCCTCATTGGCTCCCGGAGTAGATGGAGTTGAAATAGCTTATGTGATTGGCGACAAAGATACCAAAGCACCAGATGCAGATTCGATCGAGAAACGTAAAACGTTCAGCAAAGCAGTATTTACAGATGTATTGGGCACCGCCAGTACTGGTAAAGTACTTTATATCTATTTCCGATGGACCTACCTTAAGCATCCTTTATTAGCCGGTCCTTGGAGCGACTTGTATATCATTTCCATCTCTTAATTGAGGGTCGCTTGTAATTGAACCAAGGCGCAGCTTTTCAACCCATTCGGTTGCCGAGCTGCGCCTTTTTAATTGATTTTTGGATGAAAACTACTGGTTTCTCTTCATTAAATGCGCCCTAACAACCAACAACTAACAACTATCAACTAAAATCTAACAACTAACAACCAAAATCCAACAACTAACAACCAACAACTAACAACTAATTAACAGCTGACCTTAATCATGGGCTTTAGCATCAAGTATTTGCCTACTTTTGCGGTGCAAAAATTATTAAAGTCGAATGAAATTCCGAGTCTTTCTCATCCTATCCATTTGGTGGCCAATGGTTGGCATCAGCCAATGTGGCACCGTAATCAGCAGTTTCCCTTACGATGAAGGATTCGAAACCTCAGCCGCTTGGACAACAGGTGGTACCAGCAGCGACTGGACAAGAGGCACTCCCGCACATCCCACCATCAATACTGCCGGGGGCGGAAGCAAAAGTTGGATGGTAGGTGGGCTCACAGGCTCGTCATACAACAATGGCGAATTGGCATGGCTCCGAAGCCCTTGTTTCGATTTCACCACCCTCAATTATCCTTGGATTTCGTTTAAAATATTTTGGGAGTCGGAATGGATGCATGATGGCATGGTGCTTCAGTATTCGCTCAATGGTGGCACCTCGTGGACCAATGTAGGAGCTTATAACGACCCGGTGGATTGCCTCAATGCTAATTGGTATAATTACGACAATGTTACCTATCTTACTTCAGCCAGTCCTAAACATGGATGGGCTGGTCGAATTGGCAACACTTCGGGCAACTGTCAAGGGCTGCATGGTAGCGGAGCTTGGGTTACGGCTAAGCATTGCATGACCAATTTGGCAGGTCAACCATCGGTTCGTTTTCGGTTTTTGTTCGGAGCCGGCACCACCTGCAATTCGTTCGATGGCATCGCCATTGACGATATTCACATAGGCAATGCGCCTGCCAACGTAGCATCGTTTACTTCGGCATGCACAGGACCCAATACCATTAGTTTCACCAGTGTACCCACTTTATGTCCAACCAATTATGTTTGGAATTTTGGCGACCCTGCATCAGGCATCGCTAATACATCCACCTTGGCCAACCCAAGCCATGTGTTTACCAGCGCTGGCTCGCATACGGTGATGCTCACCATCATCGGACCGTGCAATGCATCGGGTTCGGTAAGCATTCCGGTTACCACCTTGTCGCTAACCACCACAGTAAGTAATACCAATTGTGGAAATACCTCAGGAGGTTCGGCCACAGCCGATGTTGGCAGCACACCGGGCAATGTGTCGTATAGCTGGAATCCTGGAGGAGCTACCACGGCTACAGTCAATGGTTTATCGGCCGGAACATATACCGTTACAGCAAGCCTAAGCAATGGATGTGCAGCCACTGCCACTGCCATCATTACCCAATCAGGGGCACCAATTGCCAATTTCACCGAGAATCCGCCTTTAACCTCAGCACCAGGAGTTCCTGTTCAGTTCAATGACATTTCGAGCTTAAGCACAGGCAACATCATCAATTGGTCGTGGAATTTTGGCGATGGTTCGCCAATCGTTCAGGGCAGCGATCCAGCCATTTACCAAAATCCAATACATAATTATACCAATTCGGGTAATTACCAGGTAGTTTTGGCCGTAGAAAGCAACAACGGATGTTGGGACACCATCATTTATGAATACACGGTAATGCCCGAAATACAAATACCTAATATTTTCACACCAGGGCAATCGGGTGGGAACGAAGTGAACCAATATTTCTACATCAAGAATTTAGAATTTGTGCCAAATGCATCGCTAATAATTTATAATCGCTGGGGCGAAAAGGTTTTTGAACAAAAAGATTATTCCACATACGAGAAAACCAATATTGGTTGGAATGGTGGAAAATGTTCTGACGGGGTTTATTATTACGTTATTTCGGCACCCATGTTTAAAGAACCGAAATATGGCTTTGTACAGCTGTTAAGAAACTAAAACAGCCAATAAGCTATATTCCGGAAATACCGCTTTCTCAGTATAATTAATATTATGTTAAATAGTATTATTCTGATAACTAACCTATATTGGTACTATTCCTAAACTTTATATATGCTGTACCTTCACCCTGCAGATTCAATTGGCAGAAATTTCCACTCTACCCCGAACGCTATAGAAATACTAAATTCTAATTCCTGAAATCTAATTTCAGAATCGCGTATTTGAATTTTATAAGAAACAATTTTGATATACCTCAATCTCGTCAAATCCTCTTTTCATAAAATTCCCCAGATTCTTCAATTCTTGCCTAAAAGCCTAATTTGTCCAAATTACCATTCTCGCCAAAATCAAACAACCAACAACAAAAAACTAAGAACTAAAATTTATGGTGTACTTAACGAAACCGGAATTACCTTCCCGTTCATCACCTTGTGTGCATTCACCGAAAACTTCGAAATAAACTCTGCCATTTCCGAGGCTGTCAACGGTGCTCTGTATCCCGGAAAAGCTTCTTCCAACATATCCGTTTGCACAGCACCCAAAGCCAAGCAGTTAAAAGCCACGTTCATGTCCTTAAATTCCTCAGCCAAGCATTCGGTCATACATGCCAAAGCAGCCTTTGAGCTACTATAAGCCGACAAGCCAGCAAACTTCACCGAACCTTGATATCCACCCACGCTACTTATGTTGATTACATGCCCTCGAGTATTGGTCACCATCATGGGCAAAATCTCTTGAATAAGTCGTATTACCCCGAATACATTCACATTAAAAACAGTTTCCATATCGCTCGAAGTGATTTCCATAAATGGTTTATTTACAATAGAACCGGCATTGTTTACCAAAAGGTTTACCGTTTTCATGTGTTTATTCACTTCGGCCATTAAACCTTCCATGTTTTTTTCGCTCAAATCGAAACCAAGAGGTATTACTTTCGAGTTTGGGTACAAGGCTTGGCACTCGTTTTTAAGTTGGTTCAGTTTTTGCACATTTCGCGAAATAGCAATGATTGTGTTTTCGGGGTTAGCGCTGTATATTTTCACCAATTCGTAGCCTATGCCTCTGCTGGCACCTGTAACTATTATGTTCATTTAATATAAATTTAGAATCGTTCGACACTTCATTCTCGTTCATTTAGTCCTTGGCTCGATAACCAAGGGCCCACTTGTTCAAAAATGAATCAATTATCGAACAAAGGACAACAATAATTATTAATTTTGCAAACATATATGACTAAATATCCAGTTTCGAAAATCATTTTATTCCTTTCGTTCTTCATCAGCTTTGCGGCCAATGCTCAGTATTACGACAGCACCCATATTGCCCAGAAAGAACAAGAGCGAAAAGCAGAGGAAGCCGAAGATAGTTTCTGGAAAAAGACCTTTTTTGGTGGAGGTCTCGGACTTTCGTTTGGCAATCCCACTTATGTAGACGTATCTCCCATTCTTGGTTATCGCATCAACGAAAAGGTGCATGCAGGTGTTGGGGTTAACTATCAATATTACGAATACGATTATGGCTCCTACCGATTCTCTACCAATATTTATGGAGGAAGTGTGTTTGGCCGATATTACATCAAGAAGGATTTCTTTACCCATGGCGAGATCGAATACCTCAATCTAGCGGCCTATAACAATATTGAGAAACGCATTGGAGTAACATCGGTATTGGTGGGTGGCGGTTACATTCAGCGCTTTTCCGATTATTCGGGCATCGTGGCCATGGTGCTTTACAACCTTACCCAAAACGAGTATAGTCCGTATGCTAGCCCCCTCATCATCCGGCTAGGAGTCAACATTGGACTCTAGCTCTACTTCTATCTAGTTTTTTAGTTGAAAATCGGGAGGCTATATTGCCCTGCATCCTCCCGAAACGAGTTTATGCTAAGCATGCGCCATCTTTTGGCCGCCTCAGCATTCAGTTTGTCCAACAGCGGGTAATCATCCGTTAGCACCACCGCATCATTCAGGTCGAGTTTGCTTTCTGGCAAATACGGAACATTGGTTTTTAGGCTATCGAGCGAAGCATAAAACAAAAGGTTACTCATATCGGGGTTTTTATCGGTGGCCTCGGCCCTTACTTTAAATCCTGCTGCCCCAAAGGTTTTATATACCGACCTCATGGCCTTGCCAATACTACCTTCGTAATAGCCCAACCCATTAACGAACACAGTTCCGTTTTTGTTTAGCATGAGTTTTAGTTCGTCCATGGCTTCGCGCGTAAAAACATGGTTAGGTGGCTCTTCTCCTTTAAACATATCCAGCACTATCACATCGTACTTCTTATCGCAAGTGCGAATATAATGGCGGGCATCATCCACCGTAATGTTCACTTTTTCGTTTAGGTGAAAATAATGGCGAGCTACATACGCGATGCGTTCATCCAGCTCGCAAACATCCACTGAAAACCCTTGGTCGAACAACTGCTTGGCAATACTTCCACCACCTAGGCCCATCAATAATACTTTTGTGGTTTTCGGAAACGAATCGAGGTAGTTCGAAATATGGTATACATAAGGAAAATAGCGCTGAGCTTTATGGTTAGCCATGGCCAATGAGTCGTCCATGGTTTGAGAAATGCGATTTACAAACAACCACCTTGCATAGCCTTCCTGTTTCACATTGTTCTCGTAGCGAGGATAATCTAATACCAACAATTGCCCCAATAGCCCCTCTTGGTTGTAAACTACTTTTACCTCTGACGAAAAACTTGGCTCAGCTGCCGAGCAAGCCCAGGCAACAAGCAAAAAAAAACCAATGGTTTGGGTAAGTTTCTTACGTATCAATAGTACGATGCAGGGAATGATGCCGAGTAAAATGCCTGTGGCAATAGCCGGAATGGTGAGCCCATAACTAGGAATGATGTAAAACCCAAACAGAAAAGTAGCTATAATGCCTCCAACTGTAGATATGGCATAAATAGCACCAGCCGCCCTCCCCGATTCTTTAATGTCTGTTGTTATTGCACCTATAATCAATGGTGAAACCATGCCCATCATAAATACTGGAGGAAATAAAATGCAACCCGAGGAAAGAATTACCGAAGGCAGCAAACTATGCATACCTATGGCCCACAGCACTAATTTGGAAGTAAATGGCATCAACACCGTGAACAAGGCCGCCAACAACAATACCGTGAATAAGGTGAATTTGCTCTTGTTTCGATACGAAAGGATGCCACCTGCAAAATATCCTGACGCTAATCCTCCAAGAGTGATGGCCAATACCGTAGCCCAAACGTAAAGCGATGAGCCAAAATACGGAGCCAACATCTTAGCGCCAAGCAATTCGGTAGCCATTACCGAACCACCTTCAATAAAAGAGAGTAAAAAATAGAACCTTTTGTTCTGGAGCACTTGCATTTACTAGGAATGTAAAAGAATCAACAATACAGAAGCGCTTGCACTATTGCAAACCTTCGAAAAGTTCGTTCATTTCTTTGGAGGTTATTTTCTTGAAATCGCTAGGTACTTCAAATAGAATATCGTCTATTGGCTCTTTCACCACTTTTGTAGCTACAAACTTCATTTCTAAGCCAAATTTCTTCAATTGGTATTCCATCAACACCCCACTTATGTTCGAAAAGGGATTCGAGAAATTAGGATTGGTGATGTTGAGTTCTTTGGTGTAATAAATAACGAAGTCTGGGTCATCGCTATCTCGTTTGTGTACAATAGCCTTGGTACAAGTGTATCCTGCAATTATTTTAGTTTCTTTGGTTGGTTTAATTTCGAATTTATACGAGTCGATGTCTTTTTGTATTTCGTCCATTGATTGAAGAAGCCAAAATTTCTTGTTCAATAGTTTCACCATTTGGGTCAAGGTGCGGTTATCAGGATTCGATACGAATGACGTAGTGAACAAACCCATGCCTGCACTCATTTCTACACACGATTTATTTTTCTTGAAATGCACAGTCATCTTGCTAGGTGCCATGCTTGCCATCGAGTTCGATTGGTCTATTACCGATGCTGCAAACTCTATGCTCCCTTCCGAAATAAATTTCCCTTCATCCTGCTTACAACTTTCCACATAAATTAATGATAGTCCAACAAAGAGAATAATTGATAATCGTTTTTTCATACTTATTTCAGGATTGTTTTACACAATCTTACCCATTAATTTCGGTACCTTTTTAAAATAAAGGGTGCAAGTTAGTTAATAAAATGAAAAAGCCAAAAGTTTTTTTGCTGAACAAGGCTAGTAACCTAGTGTTTTCATCATCGACTTATAGCTTTGTTCTTTAGAAAACAAATACGTTATCAGTTTATCTTCTTCATCACGGTCGATAATCACATGTTTAGGAGCAGGTATCAAACAATGTTGAATACCGCCATATCCTCCAAGCGATTCTTGATAAGCACCTGTATGGAAGAAACCTAAGTAGAGTGGCTCTTTCTGTTTTTCGTCAATCCGTGGCATATATACCTGGTTCAGGTGCGATTCGGCATTGTAATAATCATCGCTGTCGCATGTCAATCCTCCTAAATTCACCCTTTGATATTCCTTATCCCAATTGTTGATGGCAAGCAAAATGAATTTTTGCTTTATACCCCATGTATCGGGCAAAGTAGTGATAAACGAGCTATCGATCATATACCAAAGCTCATTATCGTTCTGTTTCTTTATATCCACTATCGAGTAAAGTGCAGCTCCACTTTCGCCCACTGTGAAGCTACCAAATTCGGTGAATATATTTGGCTCAGTTACTCCCCTTTCTTCGCAAATGTTCTTTATTTTCTGAATTATTTCATCTGCCATGTACGAATAGTCGTAATTAAAGCTTAGTGATGTACGAATTGGAAAACCACCTCCAATATCAAGCGAATCTAAGGAAGGGCAAATCTTCTTTAGGTCGCAATACACGTTAATTGCTTTCGATAGTTCCGACCAATAATAAGTCGTATCTCTGATACCAGTATTAATAAAAAAGTGAAGCATTTTCAATTTACACTTGTTACTCTTCTTTATTACACTATTATAGTAGTTCACAATATCAGCTTGACGTATTCCTAATCGAGAGGTGTAAAACTCGAACTTTGGTTCCTCATCGGTAGCCACTCTTATACCTACTTTAAACTTGTTTTTACATAATTTTTCCAATTGACTCAATTCATTGATATTGTCAAGAATTGGAATGGAGTTCACAAATCCATTATTGATTAAGTCGCTGATGTATTTCAAATACATGGGGCGTTTATATCCATTATGAATAATAAAAGTATTTTTCGAAATCTTACCAGAAGCGTGCAAAGCCCTTATTAATGGGATGTCGAAGGCCGAAGATGTTTCTAAATGGATGTCATTTTTAAGTGCTTCGTCAAGCACAAACGAAAAATGAGAACTCTTGGTACAATAACAATATGTATATTTGCCCTTGTAATCGGCTTTAGCCATTGCCACATTAAACAGTTTTTTGGCTTTTTGTATTGAAGCGCTTATCTTGGGCAGATAGCTTATCTTAAGTGGAGTGCCATACTTCTTAATGATATCCATCAACGGAATATCATAAAAGTATAGTTCATTGTCTACCACTTCAAACCCTTCTTGTGGAAAATCGAAGGTTTGATTAATTAAGTCGCTGTATTTACTGTCCATAGTAAGCTGATGAAGTTAATAGTTAATTTTAAAATGTTATGCTGAATTAATTTTGTACAAAGTAACTAACTTACATTGACATTTTTTGCATAAACCAACTAATTTAAATTAACAAATTATTAAGAAGCTTGAAACAAATAGGCAATCAACAAAAATTAAAAAGTAGTAATTTTGACAACAAAACAACATAATCAAATGAAAACGGTAAAATTTATTGAAGTAAAATCGGAGATTGGCGCTGGAACCCGAGGGGCTAGCATGGGCGTGGATGCCATAAAGGTAGCTGCTCTCGATTATGGAAGCAATATGTTTAAACAATTCGAATCATCGGAAATTAAAACCGAGAATCAACTATTGTTCGAACCTCCAAAACCAGTTTACGCTAAAAGGATAGGTGGCATACTCGCTATCTGCGAGCGAATTGCAGCTCAAGTGTCGCAAACACTTAAGAAAAACAACTTCCCCATTGTACTTGCTGGCGACCACAGCACAGCTGCTGGCACCATTGCTGGGATTAAGATGGCTTACCCTAAACAAAAGTTAGGTGTTATTTGGATAGACGCACATGCCGACATTCATAGCCCTTACACTACTCCTACTGGCAATTTGCACGGTATGCCACTTGCTTCGGCTTTGGGCGAAGACAATATCGCTAATAAAATGAATAAACCCGACAAAGAAACCATTGATTTCTGGGGTCGATTGAAACGCATTGGAGGCATTTCGCCAAAAATCACTTACAATGATATCGTTTATATTGGAGTGCGAGATGTGGAACCAGAAGAAAGCTATTTGTTGAAAAAACACAAGATTAAAACCTTCAACACAGCCGAAGTTAAACGCAACGGTGTGGAGAAAATTGCCCGCGATGCCCTCGCTCACTTAAATAACTGCAATTTAATTTACGTTTCGTTTGATGTGGATAGTATGGACTCTTCCATATCAAAAGGAACAGGAACTCCTGTTCGTAATGGAATTACCGAAAAAGAAGCGGGTAGTCTCTGCGTTCGTTTGGTACAAAACGAAAAGGTGTGTTGTTTCGAAATTTGTGAAGTAAATCCAACGCTTGATAAAGAAAACTTAATGGCTGAAAACACTTTTGAGATATTGCAAAAGGTAGTTAGTCAGCTTACTTACTAAAAAAGGTAGTGTTTTAGATTGATTGAATACGGGAATGAAACTTCGTATTTAGTATTCTACCAATCCATTATCCTGCATTTTTAAAATGAACTTATGATTGAACAAATACTTTCAGAGAAAACCATTGAGGCTATCAAAACCCTTTATGGAGGAACTGTTGATAAGATAAATTTCGAAAAAACAAACCCCGATTTCACTGGCGATTTCACGCTTGTGGTATTCAATTTCTTAAAGCTTTCGAAGAAAAAGCCTGAAATAACAGCCGAAGAAATAGGGAATTACCTCAAATCGAATGTTACTGAAGTGGCCGATTACAATGTAATCAAAGGATTTCTGAACATTGTTATCTCTGATGCATATTGGTTGACTTACCTCTCCTCCATCAACGGAAAGTCTATAGTAAATACTCAACTACCTGCAGACGCCCCTGTGGTTATGGTCGAATACTCATCGCCAAACACCAACAAGCCTTTACATCTAGGCCATGTGCGCAACAATTTATTGGGTTATTCGGTTGCTGAAATACTAAAAGCGGCTGGCAACAAGGTTATTAAAACTAATATTGTTAACGATAGAGGCATACATATCTGCAAATCGATGATAGCTTGGCAACGTTGGGGAAATGGTGAAACTCCAGAATCGTCAGGAATGAAAGGCGATCACTTGGTGGGTAAATACTATGTAGAATTTGACAAACAATACAAGCTCGAATTAAAGAAACTCACAGATAGTGGACTAACAGCAGAAGAAGCCGAAAAGCAAGCTCCTTTGATGAAAGCTACTCAGGAAATGCTTCGTAAATGGGAAACGGCTGATAAAGAGGTGCGCGACTTATGGACCCTAATGAACGGTTGGGTTTACAAAGGATTTGACCAAACCTATCAGATGCTGGGAGTGGATTTCGATAAGGTGTATTACGAAAGCAATACCTATATATTAGGAAAAGACCTTATCGAAGACGGATTGTCGAAAGGGGTATTAAAAAGACGCGATGATTACTCCGTTTATATTGATTTAACTGCTGATGGACTTGATGAGAAAACCTTGCTTCGTGCTGATGGTACCTCGCTTTACATGACTCAAGATTTGGGTACGGCTGCACAACGTTTCAAAGAATCTAATTTCTCCAAACTGATTTTTACGGTTGGCAATGAGCAGGACTACCATTTCAAAGTACTTCTGCTTATACTGAACAAACTTGGATATAGCTGGGCAAAAGGATTGTTTCACCTATCGTATGGAATGGTTGAATTGCCCGAAGGAAAAATGAAATCGCGCGAAGGGACGGTGGTTGATGCTGACGACTTGATGCAAGAAATGATTAATACTGCAGCTGCTACTACCAAAGAACTCGGCAAAGTGGAACACCTTTCGGAGGAAGAAGCCAATGAACTTTATAAAATCATTGGTATGGGAGCTTTGAAGTACTTTATGCTAAAGGTTGATCCTAAAAAGAAAATGCTCTTCAATCCTGCTGAGTCAATCGACTTTAATGGAAATACAGCCCCTTTTATAATGTTTAACTATGTTAGGGTTCGAGCAATTTTGCGCAAAGCGAAGGAGTTAAATGGCTTCGAAACTTCGCAACCACTCGACTTGAATATTGCTTTGTTGCCCAAAGAAAAGGAACTGATAATAAAACTATACCACTTCACTCCTACTCTTCTGCAGGCAGCAAACGAATTTAGCCCAGCTTTGATAGCCAATTATGTGTACGATTTATCAAAAGAGTATAGCCAGTATTATCATGACACTCAGATGTTGAAAGAAGAACACCAGGCAACCATGAATTTCCGATTGCATTTATCTAACACTATTGGAATGGCCATTAAATCGTCCATGCAATTGCTGGGTATAAATGTTCCCGAAAGAATGTAGGGAGTAGCCGATTCAATTGGTATGAACTTAAAAGAACAACTTCTTAAAGAACATTCGAGAAACAATACGGATTACATCACCCGGTTTATTAGAAATAGTCCTGCAAAGTTCAAACAAATTATTGAAATTATTTATAATGCCGAGCCTCCCTTACCACAACGTGCTGCTTGGTTGCTTGCTATCGTGAATGCTCTACACCCCGAATTGCTTACGCCTTATCTTGCGAAGTTTATCAATACCATTAAAGAGTTTGAGGTAGATGCCGTGAGGCGAAACATGATGGTAGTGCTTGCTTCGCAAACCATTCCTGAAGATTTGCAAGCTAAACTAATTGATACTTGTTTCGAATTAATCGACTTGCCACAGGAAAAGGTGGTGGTGAAAGTACATGCCATGCAAGCCATTGCTAACATTGCGAAAATACATCCTGAACTTACTGGCGAATTGAACCTAGTGATAGAAGAACAATTGCCTCATAGCTCTGCTGCATTCAAAGCAAGAGCTCGAATGATCATGAAAGAGTTAAATAAGCTTTAGCGATTAGTAAGGCAGGTTTATAAATACCCACCCATTTCTGTTTTTACCTTATGCCTATGGCCTTGGCAATCTTTGTGGCCACGAGCACAAGAACTAACGGTAGCAATGATGAATACCATTGCTACCGTTAGAATTGTGGTTCGGTTTAATCTGTTTTTAAAATGCTGCAATTTTTTCAGACATATATTGTCCCGATTTCAGCTTGCCAACAATTTTCGAGAATGCATCGATGGTGTAATTCACATCTTCCATGGTATGCACTGCTGTTGGTATAATTCTTAGGATGATGATTCCTTTAGGTACTACAGGATACACCACCATAGAACAGAAAATATTGAAGTTTTCGCGCAAATCCAAGATAAGGTTTGTTGCTTCAGGTATTGAACCGTTCATAAATACAGGAGTAACTGGCGAATTGGTTTTACCTATTTCGAAGCCCGCTTTGCGCAATCCGTCTTGTAATGCATGTGTTATCACCCATAATTGATCTCTGTATTCTGGGTGTTTGCGCATCAATTCCAAACGCTTTAAAGCTCCAATTACTAAAGCAATTGGTAATGCTTTGGCAAATATTTGCGAGCGCATGTTGTATCGTAAGTACTCTACAATGTGTTCTTCGCTGGAAATAAATCCTCCGATTAATGCAAACGATTTAGCGAAGGTAGCGAAGTAGATATCAATTCCATCTTGGCATCCTTGTTCTTGTCCTGTCCCTCCTCCGGTAGCTCCCATGGTGCCGATACCGTGAGCATCGTCAACAAATAGGCGGAACTTGTATTTTTTCTTTAGTTCTACTATCTCTTTTAGTCGTCCTTGGCGGCCGCTCATTCCGAACACACCTTCGGTAATAACTAGGATGGAACCATTTTGTGCTTCTGCTAATTTGGTAGCACGTATCAATTGTTTTTCGCAATCTTCTACATCGTTGTGTTTATACACATATCGTTTGCCCATGTGAAGACGAACTCCATCAAGAATACAAGCATGCGCTTCGGCATCGTAAACAATTACATCGTGGCGGTCGACTAAGCAATCGATGGCCGAAACCATGGCTTGATATCCAAAGTTACAAAGAATGGTGTCTTCTTTTTTAACAAAATCAGACAATTCAGATTCTAATTGTTCGTGAAAATTGGAGTTTCCGCTCATCATTCGAGCTCCCATTGGTAAGGCAAAACCATAAGCAGCAGCTGCTTCGGCATCTGTTTTACGTACTTCGGGATGATTGGCAAGGCCAAGATAATTGTTCAAACTCCAGTTGAGGCGTTGTTTGCCACGAAATCCCATGCGTGGAGCTACATCACCTTCGAGTTTTGGGAAGGTGAAATATCCATGCGATTCTTTTGCGTGCATTCCAATAGGACCACGGTTTTCCTTAATCTTTTCAAATAAATCTTTCATTGTATAGTGTATTAATTTTTTTACTAATCGAGGTTGCAAATATAGCTTAAAAAGGGTATGGATTTGGATGATTTATCAACTAAATATGAACTTAGTTAGGCTTTTTTACTTTGCCAAAGGTTCGAAAGGCTTTGTAAAACCTTGCCTGTGGTTGTTCTTTGCAACCTCCACAATACGGTGGGCTAGCTCACCAAAACGGTGGGCTAACCCACGAGAATGGTGGGCTAACCCACGAGAATGGTGGGCTAACCCACAAGAATGGTGGGCTAACCCACAAGAATGGTGGGCTAACCCACGAGAATGGTGGGCTAACCCACAAGAACGGTGGGCTAACCCACAAGAATGGTGGGCTAACCCACGAGAACGGTGGGCTTACCCACGGAAACGGTGGGCTAAAGCTATAAACTAGAGTTTATAAGGCGAAAAAAGAAATAAGTGCTGGAAAGTTCAAAATCACAATGGAGAGAAAAGCCAATCAATTAATTTAAATTTAATAAGGCGCAAAGTTGCTATCAACAACCTCATATAAATACAATTATTGCACGCAATAAAATAACTCATATTATACATTCTTCGTCAAAATGGAGTTACCAAAAACAATAGTGGCAATCCTTAACATTTTTTGGAAAACATTCCCGTTTTTTGAAAATAATTTATGAACTAATGATGAAAATCAGGTTCGCTTTCGACCAAAAAAAATCGATTGTTCATAAAAGAAAGCAAATGTTTACAACTGTAAAAGATTGCTATATTTTCTCTTTATATCTTGCACCCGATTTCAGACCCCATTACCGAATTAAAATTATTTTTATTATGACAGTACTTCAAACACCAGTAAAGAAAGACCTTTCGAAAGCGCCTAGCTATTCCTATGTAGAGGTTTTAGAAAAAGCACTTGTATATTTTCAAGGAGATGAGCTAGCAGCTTCTACTTGGATAAACAAGTATGCAATGAAAAACAAAGAAGGTAAATTTATAGAACTTACCCCAGATGATATGCATAAACGTCTGGCAAAAGAATTTGCTCGAAAAGAAAGCGAACATAAAGATAAAACTCACCTAAATGGTAGTTTTAAATTATTGTCGCAATACGGACAAGAACGTGAATTTTTGGATGAAGACAAAATTATGGATTATTTCCGTCACTTTAAATACATCATTCCTCAAGGAAGTGTAATGTCGGCATTAGGTAATCCGTTTGTTATTGCTTCCTTATCTAATTGTATCGTATTACCAGAGATATTCGATTCGTATGGAGGCATTTTCTATACCGATCAGCAGATGGCTCAGCTTTTCAAAAGACGTTGTGGAGTAGGAATTGATATTTCAACTTTGCGTCCAGCAGGCATGTTGGTTTCTAATTCGGCTGGAACTACTACTGGGGCCGTGTCGTTCATGGAACGTTTTTCGAACACTACTCGTGAGGTGGCTCAAAACGGAAGACGTGGAGCGTTGATGATTACCATCGACATTGCTCACCCTGATGTGGACACCTTTATTAATATAAAGCAAGATTTATCGAAAATTACAGGAGCAAACATCTCGGTTCGTTTGTCGGACGAGTTTATGAAAGCTGTAAAAAAAGACACTGACTATACCTTACGATTCCCAATTGATGCAGAAGTGCCAAAGTATTCGAAAGTGGTAAAAGCTCGCGATTTGTGGAACACTATTATTAAATGTGCGCACAACTCGGCCGAACCAGGTTTGATATTCTGGGACCGTCAACACCACTACTCTACTTCTTCGGTATACCCTGGTTTCAAGAATGTATCTACAAATCCTTGTTCGGAAATAGCCATGCAAGGTGGAGATAGTTGCCGATTGATTGCTATCAACTTGTTCAACTTTATTGAAAGTCCTTTTTCAGACAAAGCTAGTTTTGATTACAAAAAGTTCTATGAAACAACTTACGAGGCTCAACGCTTGATGGATGATTTGGTTGATTTAGAATTAGAACACATTCAACGTATATTAAACAAAATAAAAGCCGACCCAGAGCCTGATTTTGTGAAACAAGTAGAAAACGAAACTTGGAAACTGCTTTACGATGCAGGAAAAAGAGGTCGTAGAACAGGACTTGGATTTACTGCATTAGCCGATACCATGGCTGGTTTGAGTATTAAGTTCGATTCGTCAGAAGCGTTAGTTGAAGTGGAGAAAATAATGAAAACCAAGTGCGAAGCTGAATTCAATTCATCTATCGACTTAGCCATAGAACGAGGGAAATTCGAGGACTTCAACCCTGAAATTGAAAATACTTCCGAATTCGTTCAGATGCTCGAGAAAGAATTACCGGAAGTTTACAAACGTATGATGAAGGTTGGTAGAAGAAATATCTCGTTGAGCACCGTAGCTCCTACCGGCACATTAAGTATGTTAGCTCAGTCGTCATCAGGTATAGAGCCGGTTTTCTTATTGTCGTACAAACGAAGAAAAAAAATCAATCCGCTTGATACCAATGTTCGAGTTGATTTTGTTGACAATTCTGGCGATTCGTGGCAAGAGTTTGATGTGTATCATCATAAATTGAAATTATGGATGGAAGTAACCGGGGAGAAAGACATCAACAAAAGCCCTTACAAAGGTTCCACTGCATCGGAAATAGATTGGGGGAAACGTATAGAATTACAAGCGATTGTTCAAAAATACACCACCCACTCTATCAGTTCCACCATCAATTTACCAAACGATGTGGCGGTGGAAAAAGTAGGCGAGATTTATTTACAAGCTTGGGAACAAGGATTGAAAGGCATTACTGTTTATCGCGATGGTTCTCGTTCGGGAGTATTGGTAAACAATGACGAAGGTAAAAAGAATAAAAAGGTGGATAGTATTGTGGAATCAGTTGCACCAAAACGTCCTAAGAAATTGCAAACTGAAGTAATCCGTTTCATGAATCACGATGAAAAATGGATTGCATTTGTTGGTGTTTTGAACGGAAAACCATACGAAATATTTACTGGTAAAAGTGAGGAATCATTTGTATTCCCTGCTTGGGTAGAGAGAGGATGGATTATAAAGAGCATTTCGAAGGAAACACGCGAAAAACGATACGACTTTCAATACAAAGACAAAGAAGGCTATAATGTCACCATCGAAGGTCTTTCTCGTTCGTTTGATAAAGAATATTGGAATTACGCAAAACTTATTTCAGGAGTTCTTCGTCATGGTATGCCAATACAAAATGTGGTGAATCTTGTTGAAAACCTCAACCTTTATACGGACAGTATCAACAATTGGAAAAATGGTATTGGAAGATCACTCAAGAAATTTATTCCTGACGGAACACAAGCTAAAGATAAAAAATGTAGTAATTGTGGGGACACGGATGGATTGATTTACGAAGAAGGGTGTTTGAAATGCAAAAGTTGTGGGCATTCGAAATGCGGATAATATCTGCTAATTTTATTTTAAAAATCCTGCCCTACCAAGGGCGGGATTTTTTTTTAGAATGCTCTGTTATTATTCATAAGAAAAGGAATCATAAAAAAGGTTAATTGTTACATGGTATTGACAAAACTCATAATTTGTATTACTTTTGTGCCTCTAATCCAATCAAAATAAGAAAATGGTCGTTTTAGGCAAAATATACCCTGAAACTTGAATAAGCCAATAAACTACTTAGAAACCGAAACAACTTTATTGCCAAAATGAATTCTCCAAGTACCGAAAATCATATAAAAGCGCTTCAACAGCAAGATTATGCGTTACAAGTTACAGATAACGTTACTACCTTACTTGCCTATTGGGACAAAAATCTAGTGTGTAAGTATGCAAATAGTGCTTATGTTGCTTGGTTTGGAAAAACCAAGGAAGAGATGATTGGTAAAATAACACTAAAGCAACTCCTTGGGCCTGACTTTGAGAAGTCTGCACCATTTGTGGATGGGGTACTTAATGGAGAAATTCAGCGTTTCGAATATCCTATAAAAAGCAAATCGGGTATCATAATCGAGGGATTAGCGAATTATTTTCCAGATTTAGATAATCTAGAAGTGAAAGGGTTTGTTGTTCAAGTTACAGATGTTACAGAATTGAAGGAAGCTCAACGAAAAGAAAAGCAATTAGCCATACTTGCTGAAAAAGGGAAGGAAATGGAAGCCATCTCTTCTGTTTTTTCTCACGATTTACGTGAACCGTTGCTTACCATTAGAAATTACATTAAACAGATTCACGAAGAATACGGTCATCATCTTGATGAAACATCTACTCGATATGTAAATGCCATTTTTAATGCGGTCGACCGAATGGATTTGCTTACCCAAGGACTCTTAAATTATTCTATCCTCTGTCAGGCTACGCAAAAAAATATGCTCGATTGTTCTCAACTAGTCAATGAAGTTTTAGAACAATTAGAAACTGCAATTTTTGAAACTAAAACAAAGGTAATAGTTGAAGACTTACCAATCATTGACGGATACGAACAGAATTTAAAGACACTTTTTAGCCATTTAATAAGTAATGCTATCAAATACCGAAAAAGCAATACACCTCTCGAAATCAAAATATCTGCTATCCCTTTCGAATCGGGTTGGAAATTCGAAGTGAAAGATAATGGTATCGGTATCGATTCTGAAAACAAAGAGAAAATTTTCAAAATGTTTCAGCGGCTTCACAATCGTTCAGAATATGACGGAATAGGTGTAGGACTTGGGTATTGTAAAAAAATTGTTGAGCTACACGATGGGGTCATTTGGGTAGAATCTGTTCTTGGAGAATCGAGTAATTTTTGTTTTACTATTCCTACTACCTAGTTGAATATTTCAAGATGAAAAAGAAATTAAATTGTGTATTGTTGGTTGATGATGATGATGATTGCCACTTCTTTAATCAGCGATTACTCAACAAATTAGATTGCACCGAACAAATAAGCATTGTAAATAATGGGAAAGAGGCTCTTGATTATCTTTCAAAAGCTATATTAGGAGCAGCTACTTTACCTGAATTAATTTTACTCGATTTGAATATGCCATTGATTGATGGTTGGGAATTTTTGGATGAATTTGAAAAGATGGACCAGAACATCTGCGGTAAAATTGTAATCATCATACTTACTACCTCCATCCACCCGGCTGACAAAGAGAAAGCGAAAGAATATAAGAGTGTTGCCGATTTCAAAATTAAGTATCTCTCAAAAGAAGCATGTAGTAAATTATTACTCGCGCATTTCCCTTCCCATCATTAGTATAAGCTTTTTCACATTATTCTGTTTCTAGAGGATGTTCGGAAATATCCTTCTTACCCACTCTAAATTTCCATTTCGCAGGAAAAACAAAGACTTTGTGGATGGCATCAAAAATGGGTAATTTACTTCGAATTTCCAAAGTCAACATTCGTTATTTATTCATTAATTATCAGTAAAGTTTTAATCTGCCGATTTCATGGATTTGCTTCGACAAAATAAAACCACATTTAGAGTAATTAATTTTTGTGCGTGACGTATTTTTTTTAACTTTGCTTCTGTTTTTCATTTCTCTCACTCCTTTTCGGGATTTGAAAAACATAAAAAATGATGTGGAGTTCGGCTACCACAATAAAAACGAGGCGTGACCGAAAAGCCATATGAGTAGGGAAACATTTAAATCGAAAACAAAATGAAAAGAAAAATTACAATTGCGAGTTTACTATTAACATTCACCTTTACTGGTTTTGCTACCACATGGACAATTGGCAATTCAGGTTTTACCTTTGCTCCTGCTACCATCACCATTACTGCAGGAGATACCGTAGTGTTTTCAATTGCTTCCTCGCATGATGCAAGAGAAGTAAGCCAAACTACATTTAATGCAAATGGTAGTGCCGCTTTATCAGGAGGTTTTCAAACCGCTTTTGGTGGAGGCTCTGTATTGCCAGCATCACTTGGGGTTGGAACACATTACTATGTTTGTTCCGCTCATGCTTCAATGGGTATGAAAGGAACTATTATAGTTATTAATTCGAACGTTGGT
>CAIWDF010000115.1 GCA_903911435.1 uncultured Bacteroidota bacterium | reverse complement strand
TTCCATTTCCTCCACCCCTGCTATACTATCACAATCTATTACGCTAACATCATCAATATAGTAGTACGAAACTCCAACCCAACCTCCAGAAACACTTTGCGTGTTCGTTGTGCCTACATTATGAAAGTTGCCAAGTGTAATAAACCTTTCTCCGCCAGCCGCCACGAAAGTTCCCGATATTCGCATCCAATTTGTTTTACTCGATAAATAATTCGTATTAAGGTTTTCCACTTGAGGAGTGATTGAACTTAATGCATAATAACTTGTAACGAGTAAACTATCATTAGAAAAAAATGCACCCATATTTGTTATCGCTAACGATGAAATAGAGTCTGCTAAGGAAACATAAAATTCAACACAATAAACCTTCCCTTGTATAAGTGGACTCAATAAAGAATTTTCAATGTATTCACGTCCGTTTATTGTATCTTCATAAACGAATATTCCTGCATACCCACTACCTGTTCTTGGATTTTGAAAACCGACATTGTTTTGAGGAGCCCATCCACAAGTATTAAATAAATCAGAGCTAGAACTATTAATTACATTTCCGTAATAAACACAAGGTTGAAACCAGAAATTAGCATTGTATATTTCATTGATACCCACTGGACATTGAATAGTATCCTCAAAACTCGGGTTATGAACTATATTAACTTGCCCATACCCCTTCACAAGGAAAAAACAAAAAAGCAAAAGGCTTATTCTTTTCATCTTACAAATTTACAATAAATTTAGCTAGTCTATATTGTTTTGGTGTTATGGACTTGGTTTGCTCATCAATAGAAAATGAAAAACCCAGTGCATTGTAGGTTGCACTGGGCTTTTGGGATGAGTAGATTGGTTAATGCTTGTAATTTGGTGTACTTGTTAAAACGATTTTACGATGATTACTTGACTCACTTTTCCCGAACCTGCTGTGGAGGTGCCAAAGCTGATGCATTGGTAATCGGTACGCGATTCGAGATTATGAATGGTTGCTTTATTGCTACGTGAGGTACGCACCATAACGGGTGACGATGGAGGAATGACACCTTCTACTGCTGGCGGAGGGTTCATGATAACCGTGCCATTGTCGAACGATACATTGCTCAAGTCTTTGCCTACTATATAAGTATAGGTGGATGCTCCTTCGAGTTTATCTACTTCGAGTTTTATATCGCCCATTACTTTTCCGGGAGTGCCTGTAAGTACGGCTTGTTCAGGGATTTTAACGGGTGAGATAACTGTTTTGGTAGGTGTAAAACTCGCCAATTGAATAATGGCTTCGGAGCCTTTTGCAATGCGTGTAACATAATTAGCTAAGATGCGATTGTCGGAATCGAGCAACCGGATGGCATCCGTTCGGTCTTCGGTTTTGCTTTTGTCGCCTCCATCCACTAGCTTTATGAGGCCATCTGCCTTGTCGATGTCTTTTTGATAGGTAATCATATCTACATCGGGTGTAGCGAAGGTGGAAACTGCAGCCACTATTTTGTCGTGGCGGATTTGCGAATCTTCAATTTTTTTGGTTGCCGTTACTTCGATGAAGTCGAACAACACTTTTGCTGTTTTTTTTGACATTTGTATTTTGTTTTATTTGTTGATATTAATTTTTACTCTTTATATATAGTTACGAATCCTTAAATTTCCTTTCGCTATAGCGATGACACCTTTCGCTATAGCGGTGACACCTTTCGCTATAGCTTTGACACCTTTCGCTATAGCGATGACACCTTTCGCTATAGCTTTGACACCTTTCGCTATAGCGGTGACCTCTTTCGCTATAGCTTTGACACCTTTCGCTGTAGCGATGACCTCTTTCGCTATAGCTTTGACACCTTTCGCTATAGCGATGACCTCTTTCGCTATAGCTTTGACTCCTTTCGCTATAGCTTTGACACCTTTCGCTATAGCTTTGACACCTTTCGCTATAGCGATGACACTTTTCGCTATAGCGGAACGATTTTTCGCTGAGTCGATGGCTTTCTTCTCTCCTTATTTTAAACCTTTATCAGAACGTTTGCATCTTTTCTCGCTTGCGATGAATAGCAACTGAGTTCGGATTGCGAGAGCAAACGTAGAGAGAAACCAAAACGCTACCAAGCGAAATGCTGCGAGCGTAGGTTTTTTGCTACGAGCGTAAAAAACACTCGATATATGAAACGAGAATGGAAATTAGGATTGAACGAAACGCTTGGCGCTAATCGGGCGAGATGGAATAGTACCAAATTTTAAATGCCTCGGCCTCGCGAAACGCCACTTTGAATGAGGTGCCGTCTGTCAATAGGTTGGTATCTTTACCCGGTGTTTGCACTTGTTTTATATGTAGTCGGTTGATTAAGCAGCCTCGCCTCACCATGAAAAATAAGGAAGCTGGCAACTCGCTAATGAATTCAACCAATGTTCTTCGACAATGATATTCTGCACCATCGCTGGCAGATATTAACGTGTAACCACTAGACGATTCGAAACGAATGATGTCTTTCAGCTTTACCTCCATGGGTGTAGAGCCCGACATCAAGGTGATGCTTTGTTCGGCCGCCATCAGCATCTCTATCTTTTCGGTTTCGGAATGACTGAAACTGCGTAAGGCAAAAAATCCTAGCCCAACAGAAATTTCTTTCATCTGTTGCTCATCCAGTTTTTGAGGGATGGCAATCAACGTTTGGTTTTCTTCCAAACGAAATTCGATGGGTAACGATTTTACTATTTTATTGTTTTTACTCACAATGAGTATACCGGAAGGGAGGATGTACGAAAACATGGCATAATTAATTTGAATAAGTATGATTAAATGTGAATTAGTTCCGAATACAAAAATAATAAATTTTTAAATTCAATGCGTCATTCTCCATCAATTTCTTATTTTTTAGGTGAGCTAAAAATGCGAACGAATAATCATGCCATTCAAGCAGCATAGCGCTTGGCTAGGGCCGATGAGCAGTAAATATTAAATCAATTACGATTTACTAAGAAGCAATTTAGTGAAAAGAAAACTACGACAAGCCGCGCATGATTCCATCTTTCGACTCGCGGATGAAATGCAAAATCTGCTCTTTCTCGTCAGATGCAGGGGCTTCTTGTTCGATGATAGCAAGGGCATTGGTAACGTTATGACCTTTGATGTAAAGGGTACGGTAGATGTCTTCTATTTCGAGGATGCGCTCGTTGGTATAACCTCTTCTTCGCAAGCCAATGGAGTTGATGCCGATGTATTGCAATGGTTCGCGAGCCGCTTTGGTAAATGGAGGAACATTTTTTCGAACCAACGAACCTCCTGTGATGAACGTATGTGCACCAATGGTAATAAATTGTTGAACCGCCACCAATCCTTCGAGTATGGCGTAATCTTCAATAGTAACATGGCCTGCAAGATTTACGCTGTTGGCAATTATCACATTGTTGCCAATGATGCAATCGTGTGCCACATGTACATAAGCCATCAATAAACAATTGCTACCAATGGCGGTTTTCATTTTATCAGTGGTGCCTCTGTTCAAAGTCACACACTCGCGAATGGTAGTGTTGTCGCCTATTTCGAGGGTGGTATCTTCGCCATTAAATTTCAAATCTTGAGGTATGGCTGCTATTACAGCACCCGGAAAGATGCGACAGTTCTTGCCGATACGCGCTCCAGGAAAGATGGTAACATTAGGCCCAATCCAAGTTCCTTCGCCTATCTCTACGTTTTCGTAAACGGTGGAGAATGGCTCAACCTTAACGTTTGCGCCTAATTTAGCATTAGGATGAATGTAACTAAGTTGGTTCATTATTTTTAACTTTTACAATTTGTGCCATCATTTCGGCTTCCATCACCGGTTTGTTATTCACATAGGCTATCCCTTTCATATGGCAAATTCCTCTGCGGATAGGAGTAATCAAGTGCAAATCGAAAACTACGGTATCGCCCGGTACCACTTGGCTTCTGAACTTCACTCCATCTATCTTCATGAAATAGGTAAGGTAGTTTTCGGGGTCGGGCACTGTTTTCAAAATCAATATTCCTCCTGTTTGTGCCATGGCTTCTATTAGCAATACACCTGGCATTACAGGGTTTTCAGGGAAATGTCCTCTGAAAAAATCTTCGTTCATGGTCACGTTCTTAATGCCCACCACCGATGTAGGCGTAAGCTCCATGATTTTGTCAATCAACAAAAACGGCTGACGATGCGGAAGAAGTTTTTGAATATCCATGATGTTGAGGATAGCAGGCTTGTTCAAGTCGAAGGTGCGTGTTTCTTTCTTCTTCGATTTTATCAACTCTTTAATCTTTTTAGCAAACGCCACATTGCCGGCATGTCCAGGGCGAGCTGCCAGCACATGCATTTTTAATGGAGTTCCTACCAAGGCCAAATCGCCAACAATATCAAGTAGTTTATGACGAGCTGGTTCGTTGAAAAAATGAAGTGTGGTATTGTTCAACACTCCTTTTCCTTTTATTTCCACATCTTCGCGATGAAAAACTTTTTGCAAGTGTTTGATTTGTTCAGGCGAAATCTCACGATCCACAAGTACAATAGCATTGTTCAGGTCGCCTCCTTTTATCAAATTATGTGCAAGCAAAGCTTCTAGTTCGTGCAGAAACACAAAGGTGCGACACATTGCTATCTCGGTTTTAAATTCGCCCACATTATAAATATGCGCATGTTGTGTACCCAACACATCCGAGTTGTAATCCACCATTACGGTTACTCTGAATGCATCTTGTGGCACAGCCAACATCTCCACATTTTTTATCGGGTCTTCGAAAGTAAGGTTCTCGGTAAGTTCGAAATAAATACGTTCGGCATTTTGTTCTACCACACCTGCTTCTTGCAACACGTGTATAAATGGCATCGAACTACCATCCATGATGGGCATTTCGGGTCCATCTAGTTGAATCATCACATTGTCTATTTCCATACCCACCAAAGCAGCAAGTACATGTTCGGTGGTGTGCACACGTGCACCATTTTGTTCTAAAGTAGTACCACGCGAGGTGTCTACCACATTGTCAACGTCCGCATCTATAATAGGGTTTTCGGGTAGGTCAACGCGTTGGAATTTATAACCGTGGTTTTCGGGAGCAGGAACAAAAGTTAAATTCACTTGTTTGCCAGTGTGCAAACCCACACCGGAAATGGATACAGGCTTTTTAATTGTCTGTTGATTAACACTCATATAATATCTTCGAGTTTAGGTTTCTTGTTTTATAAGTTTTCAAATTTATACAAATTATTTACTTGTGCGGAGTGAGGCTATGATATATTTGATATAATAAATGTTAAGACCAACTATTTAGGAGAACATAAATAGTATTTCTTTATGGTTTTAGCAAGCACCTTTATGTTCAATTGGTCCGATGCATCGGTGATGTCCATTATCTTTCCGTCTTTCGATAAGATGTTGATACGTATTTTATCGGCTCGGTAAGCATCGTTCTGTATATTGCCCGAAAACACAAAGTAATTCACTTCATTCTTTTTGAGGTGATACACCTTTTTTATTCTTTCTTTTTCCTTCTCTATTTCGGCTTCTTTGAAAGGATTATTTCTTAGTTCTATTTTGAATAAATTTCGGTTTAATAAGTTGGTACAAAGCATCGCGAGCACATCGTCATCGTGCGTCATCCATACCTTTACCGAAGCCATGATGTCATAGTCGTCAAGCAAAGCAAATGAATCGAGTAAACTAGGGTTGGTTTTAAATTCCGCTTTGCTAAACTTGTCATACAAAAACACGCGAAGCGCAGGAGTGCAAAACAATTCCACCTTGCGTTCGGCCAATTCCTTGGCACGTTTCAAGATGTTCACCAAAAGGCTCTCAGCACTGATTACTGTTTTGTGTAAATACACTTGCCAATACATCAGCCTTCGTGCAATGATAAATTTTTCGATGGAATAAATTCCTTTAGCTTCCACCGCCAATTCATCGTTTTTTACATTCAGCATTTTAATGATTCTATCCGAACTCACTACTCCTTCCGAAACACCGGTAAAGAAACTGTCTCGCTTCAGGTAGTCCAAACGGTCCATATCCAGCTGACTCGAAACCAGCTGATGCAAAAACTTCTTTTTATATTTATTGTTGAAGATTTTAATGGCTAAGGTCAACTCACCACCAAACTCTTTGTTGAGCCGATTCATGAATAGTTCCGAAATGTCTTCGTGAGTAACGTTGTTCACGATGCTATGCTCCAAGGCATGCGAAAAAGGGCCATGACCAATGTCGTGCAGAAGTATGGCAATGGTAACACCTTTGGCTTCTTCATCGGTTATTTCGTTGCCTTTCGCTCGCAATACGTCAATGGCTTCGCTCATCAAATGCATGGCTCCCATCGCGTGATGAAAGCGCGTATGCAAAGCTCCGGGATAAACAAGATTGGTTAATCCCAATTGTTTAATCCTTCGCAACCGCTGAAAATAGGGGTGATCGATGAGGTCGTAAATAATTTCAAAAGGAATGGAAACGAAGCCATAAATGGGGTCGTTGAATATTTTTAGCTTATTAGGGTTCGAATTCATTGGTACAAAGATAATTTATCTTTTTTTAACTTAGGCAAAACAATAATACTTCCTTTGTGAAGTTATATATGTATTACTTTTATAACCTTTAAACACAATACCAATGGAAAGAATTCAAATATTATGGGCAGATGATGAAATAGATTTGTTGAAACCACATCTGTTATTTCTCAAAGACAAAGGATACGATGTGATAACCGCCACAAGCGGTGACGAAGCATTGGAACTTGTCGAAAAGCATAGTTTCGCAGTAGTTCTGTTGGATGAAAACATGCCAGGTATTTCAGGATTAGAAACCCTCAATCGACTAAAAGCAACGCATAGCGATTTGCCTGTCATCATGATTACCAAAAGCGAAGAAGAGCATTTGATGGAAGATGCCATAGGTTCTAAAATTTCCGACTATTTAATAAAACCTGTGAACCCTAACCAGATATTGCTTTCGCTGAAAAAAACTTTAGACAACAAGCGATTGATTTCTGAGAAAACAACTTCTAATTATCAGCAAGAATTCCGACAAATAGGTATGACCATGGGCGATCGGTTGAATTGGAAAGAATGGTCGGAGGTCTACAAAAAGCTAGTGTATTGGGAACTCGAGCTGGATATAAGCAAAGACGAAAGCATGATGGAGATTTTGAAAATGCAGAAGTCGGAAGCCAATAAGTTGTTCAGCAAATTTTTCGAGAACAATTACATTGGATGGCTCAATGGCAAAACACAAGACCCACCTTTTTTCTCTCATACTATTTTTAAAGCAAAGGTAGCTCCAATGCTCGATAAAGAAGAAACCACCTTTGTGGTATTGATTGATAATTTACGTCTCGACCAATGGAAAGTAATCCAACCTATCGTGGCGGAATATTTCAAGGTGGAATCGGAAGATGTGTACAGCAGTATTCTTCCTTCGGCCACACAATATGCACGGAATGCCTTTTTTGCAGGCTTGATGCCATCCGAAATCCAAAAGCGATTTCCTAATCTTTGGTTGAATGACGAGGATGAGGGAGGAAAGAACATGCACGAGGAAGAACTCCTCGCTGACCAGTTGAAGCGATTGGGCAAAAATGTAAAGATGAGCTACAACAAGATTACCAACAATGCGGCTGGCAAGCGATTGTCGGAGAACATCAGTAACTTGATGCAAAACAAATTGAATGTGATTGTTTATAATTTCGTTGACATGCTTTCGCACGCTCGCACCGAAATGGAAGTGATTCGCGAGTTAGCAGATGACGAAAAAGCCTATCGTTCCATCACCTTATCGTGGTTCGAGAATTCTCCATTGCTAGATATTATTAAACAAATAGCCGCTAAGAAATGTAAAATGGTAATCACCACCGACCACGGCACCATCAAAGTAACTGAGCCAACCAAAGTGGTAGGTGATAAAAACCTAACCACCAACTTGCGTTATAAACAAGGTAAATCGATGAGTTACGAAAAGCGCGATGTGTTTGAAATAAAAAACCCAGGCGATGCTTTTCTGCCAAAGCAGAACATTAGTTCGGCTTATGTATTTGTAAAAGAAGATAAGTTTTTTGCTTATCCAAACAATTTCAATTACTATGTTACTTACTATCGAAACACCTTCCAACATGGAGGTCTGTCGCTCGAAGAAACCATTATTCCATTCATTACCCTGAGTGCAAAATAGGATAGAAATAATTCATCAAGACGAGCTGCCAAACGCAGCGCGACAAGTTTTGCATGCATTTGCCGACAAACGTATCTTTGCTTTTGTAGGTGAGATGGGTGTGGGGAAAACAACATTTATTAAGGAACTCTGCAAAGAACTTGGTGTGAAAGACAATGTTTCGAGCCCTACCTTTTCCATTGTGAATGAGTATTTAGCAGGCGAAGGAAGCAAAGTTTATCATTTCGATTTTTACCGCATCAAGACTTTGGAAGAAGCCTTCGATTTAGGATACGAAGATTATCTTTATTCCAATGCCTATTGCTTTATCGAGTGGAGCGAGAAAATAAATGAATTGCTTCCCAACGATGTTGTCACCATTGAAATGTTTAAAGAAGGCGAGAAGCGAATCATATTGGCAAGCACCTAAATGGTGGCATTCGATTTTTTCAACATTTTAATTCCTTTAATTATCTTTGCATCATGTTCGAGTTGTTTGCCGCATTTATAAAAAAGGAAAAACTATTCTTACCCAACGAAAAGATATTACTCGCTGTCAGTGGAGGTATCGATTCGATGGTAATGTGTCACTTATTTCACAAAGCTGGTTTTAATTTCGACTTGGCGCATTGCAACTATCAATTACGAGGAAGCGAAAGCAACGAAGATGAAGAATTTGTTAAGGCCGTGGCATTGAAATACAAAGTTCATTTATACTCCATTCGGTTCGACACTGCACCTTTTGCCGAAACACAAGATATGTCGATACAAATGGCAGCACGCGAACTACGATACAATTGGTTCGAAGAAATATGTACTTCACATCATTATAACTACATCGCTACGGCTCATCATCAGGACGATTCGATTGAAACCTTTTTCATCAACCTCATTCGAGGCACAGGAATTACTGGACTACACGGTATTCTTCCGAAACAAGGAAATATTATTCGCCCTTTATTATTTGCTAACAAGACCAACATCATAGACTTTGCTAAAAAGTCGCAATTGAAATTTCGAGAAGACAGCAGCAATGCTTCCGACAAATACCTTAGAAATAAAATTCGACATCACATTATCCCTACATTAAAAGAAGTGAATCCTAGCATCGAAAATACCTTGATGAACACCATCGAGCGATTAAAGGACGCTGAAACAATTGTAAAAATGCAAGTAGAAAAATTGCGAAAGGAAATGGTGAAACAGGTGGGTGACACGGATACTATTTCCATTTCTGAATTGCAAAAACTAAATCCTCTTTCTACTTATTTATTCGAATTGCTGAAGCCTTATCAATTTAATTCGAGCACTTCTGAAGAAATAAAGAATGCACTAAATGGTGAATCAGGAAAAGTGTTTTACTCTAAAACTCATCAAGTATTAAAAGATAGAACACTCCTCATTATTTCGAAAAAAAAGACAGATGAATCCACTAAGCAATCCCAAAATCAAGAAACTAAGAAGAAGGCAAAAGGATTAGAATCGGTGAAATTAGAATCAAAAGTCCTTCCTGCTAATATGGAGATTCCTCAATCACCTAACTTAGCAGCACTCGACTATGATAAGCTTACTTTCCCATTAACGACAAGGAAATGGAAGGAAGGTGATTGGTTTTATCCATTAGGAATGAAAGGAAAGAAGAAATTATCTGACTTTTTTATTGATAATAAACTATCTTTGAATCAGAAAGAAAACACTTGGTTACTTACTTCTGCTGACAATATCGTTTGGGTAATTGGTATGAGGATTGATAATAGATTTAAAGTAACAGATAAAACGAAGAAGATTTATTTGGTAGAATTGGCAAAGTGAATTAACTTTGAGCAAATATGGAAGACAAAATACTTTTTGAAGAAAAACAATACATTGGGTACAACAAGTGGGCAATCATTTGGCGGACAGTATTGGCTTTGTTTTGTTTTATCTTGTATTACTGGAGCGAAAATCCGAAATCAGTTGAAGTGGCTAATGCAATCGAAATACCTGCTTCTCCAGTGGGTCAAGACTCTGGTCAATTGTTTTTTCTAATGGGAATTGTGCTCATGGTTCTTTCATTGGCGCTTATATTTGTTCTGCATCTTCACACAAAAATTATTGGAGAGAGTTTGATACTTGATGGCTTATGGACATCCCGTAAAGTGAAAATTGACCTTAAGAATATTGTAGAAGTTAAAAAGGTAAAATACAGCAAATACTTATTGAATAGACCTGTTTATAATCTACATTTCAAAAACAAAATCCGTTTCTTTACACAAGGTAATGATGCAGTAGAGATAACTGACAAGGACGGATTGAAATACCGAGTAGGAAGTCAGAGAGCAGAAGAGTTAACACAGTTAATCAATCAATTGATAGCAAAATAAACCTTATCAATTCGGAATGATTAGAATTATTTAGAATGAAATTATGAAACAGCTTATTAGAATTACGATACTTTTAGTTTTTGCTTTGCAAATTAATTCCAAAGTCGATTCACAGATTTTAACTCCTGTGAAATGGGAATTCAGCACCAAGAAAGTATCCGAATGCGAACTTGAATTATTATTCAAAGCGAAGATTGATGATAAATGGCACTTATACGGCCAAAAATCTTATGGGGATGATGGTCCAGTTCCCACCTCTTTTCATATCACTAGTTCATCCAATTTTGAATTTGTAGGAAAAGTTTCAGAATCTAATTTAATAAAGAAGTTCGAACCTGTTTTTGGAGTTGAGTTACAGTTTTTTGAAAAGGAGGCAATCTTCAAACAAAAGATTAGAATAAAATCGGATAAATCTTTTGAGTTAAAAGGAAACTTAGAATACATGACTTGTAACGATGTGCAGTGTTTGCCTCCTACTGTTGTCGATTTTAATTTTAAGGTTGATGGCTCTGCAGCTTGCTTAACAGCATCTTTGAACACTCCCGCAAAAGGCTCTACTGCTAACAATGATTGCATTGTTGATTCGAATAAGGTTTTCGAAATTATTCAATCTCGTCAATCAGCGAAAACAATTCCTGTGGTAGATAGTTCTAGAAAGGCAATTGATTTAGCGCCTACGAAAATCGAAAAAACAGAAAGTCAAGATTCCGAGTCAACCGTTGGTAGGTCATGGTGGAATATCTTTATTCTTGGTTTCCTTGGAGGACTGGCCGCATTGCTTACCCCATGCGTTTTTCCGATGATACCTATGACGGTTAGTTTTTTCACAAAAAAAAGTAAGAATAGAGCATCCGGAATTTCGAATGCATTAATTTATGCCGCGTCAATCATTGTTATCTATGTACTTTTAGGATTAGGAGTTACTACCATTTTTGGTTCAGATGCATTAAATGCTTTGTCCACTAATATATGGTTTAATCTTGCATTTTTCTTATTGTTGGTAATCTTTGCTATCTCATTTCTCGGAGCATTCGAAATTGTTCTACCTTCTCGATTCGTAAATAAAATTGATTCGAAAAGTGACAAAGGCGGATTGATAGGAATTTTCTTTATGGCCTTCACGCTTTCATTAGTTTCGTTTTCTTGTACAGGGCCTATCATTGGTACTTTGCTAGTAGATGCTGCAGTCAATGGAGGAATCAAAGGTCCCTTTTGGGGAATGTTTGGGTTTTCTACTGCATTAGCATTGCCTTTTGGTTTATTTGCAGCATTTCCAGGCTGGTTAAACTCTTTACCAAAATCAGGGGGATGGCTCAATTCTGTAAAGGTTGTACTCGGATTTTTAGAGTTAGCTTTAGCGTTGAAATTTGCATCTAATGCCGATTTAGTGGTACAGGCAGGAATATTAACTCGTGAAGTATTCATTGCATTGTGGATTGTTATTTTCGGTTTGCTTGGTATCTATCTCATGGGGTGGGTTAGGTTTTCGCATGATAGCGAAACGAAACACGTTTCAGTTACTCGATTGTTTTTTGCGATTATTACCTTTTCATTCACAGTGTATCTGGTTCCTGGTATGTGGGGAGCTCCATTAAAATTAATAAGTGGATTTCCGCCACCTGATTTCTATTCGGAAAGCCCAAGAGGATTTTTAACTAATGCCGCAACCTCTTCTACCACCAATACTACATTGAATAAAAAGGAACATTGTCCCAATGATCTACCTTGCTTTCACGATTATGATGAAGCCTTGAAATATGCGAAAAAGGTAGGCAAGCCTTTAATGCTTGACTTTACTGGTTGGGCTTGTGTTAATTGTCGTAAAATGGAGTCTCAAGTTTGGACAGATTCAGAAGTTGATAAACGATTGCGAAATGATGTAGTTTTAGTTTCCCTTTATGTGGATGACAAAACCGAATTGTCAGCTAATCAGCAAAGCACAAAAAAACTTGGAGAGAGAGATTTTAGCATAAAAACAATTGGTAATAAATGGAGCTATATGCAAGCCAATGTTTACAAAACAAATACTCAACCACAGTATATATTGATAGATGGGAATGAAAAGATGCTTACTGCAATTACTGCCCATTACGATCCAGATATCAAGAAATACCTAAATTGGCTAGACGAAGGAATTAACGAGTTTAAGAAACGGAAATAAATCGCTGTTTGTACTTCTAAAAATAGCTATTAAATGAAAGGAACAATATTAATAAGTGCTATATTCCTTATTGTGTTCAATGCCATTTGTTTCTCGCAGGCTAAAGATAAGCAACCCTTTAAGTTTAATATAATAAAAAACGATTCTCTTGCATTAAAAGACCTAAGCCCCATGATAGAATTGGTAGCAGCAGACAAGAATTTAGAAGTGTTGTCTTACGATCTTGTTTTTTATATGTATGAAAACACTTACAAATTCTCGATGAATGGGAGTAAACTAGCAGAAAGTATTGTGGTTGCTATCAAAAAGCTAAGTCCTAAACCTAAGAAAATGGTTGTGGACAATATAGTGGCCTTGAATCAAACAGAAGGGAAAGAGAAAAGCTTCAAAGGATTTACGGTTTACTTAAAGTAAATTATTAAGGAAGATTTAAGAAAATAACTAAGTTCAAACTCGCGAAATGAAAAAATCTAAACTGATAGAAGATAATTTAATTGAAGCACAACAGATACTTCAACAGTTTATCGACAATAAAAGCAATATCCTTGCAATAGAAAAGGCTGGAAAGGCAATAGTAAAAGCAATCATGAAGGGTAATAAAGTAATATCATGTGGTAATGGAGGATCAATGTGTGATGCCATGCATTTTGCGGAGGAGTTGAGTGGTCGATTCCGTGAAAATAGAAAAGCACTTCCTGCAGTTTCTATTTCCGACCCTTCCCATATTTCATGTGTTGGCAACGATTATGGTTATGATAAAGTGTTTTCGAGATACATTGAAGCACTTGGGAAGAAGGGGGATGTTTTACTTGCCATTAGTACAAGTGGGAATTCTACAAACGTAATAAATGCAATAAATGCTGCAAAAGAGAAAGGCGTTTTTGTGATTGGTTTGACTGGAAAGGATGGTGGGAAAATGTCGAAATATTGTGATGTTGAAATCAGGGCTCCTCATAGTAAATATGCTGATCGTGCTCAGGAAATACATATTAAAGTAATTCACTCACTTATTCATTTCGTTGAGGTTAATCTTGATTACTAGTTCTAGAGGCCAATAGAAAAAAAGAGCGGTTAACTTTAGGTTAACCGCTCTTTTTATTTTGAATAGAGCTTGTTTAAGGCTTTACCAATTTCTTTACGGTTATATTTTCGTCAAGTTTAATATTTACAAAATATAATCCAGAACTTAGCGTGGTCATATCAAGTGGTAACCACATCCCTCCAGAAAGTTTACCATAGTCTCTTTTTGTCACCAACGCTCCATCTACACTGTAAAGCTCAACTGAAACAGCGGTTTCTTTGTCAAGCTTCAAAGAAATTGTGGTTAAGTCTGACGAAGGGTTTGGATAGATTCCGATTTCAGAATCAGGAGAAGTGATTTCATTGACTCCAAGGCTATAAGTAGGTAATTCGGTACCTGTTATATATCCATTGGTAACAGCTTCAGATATTTTGACACTTGTAGCATTGTCAATTAATCCTGTGGGGTCGATAAACAATCCTACAATATGGATCTGATTGATATCCCAAGCAGCAGGAAGAGTATAAGTAAAAGTATGTGTAAATATTTGGCCAGCATTTGCACTTGTTCCGAAAGCATTTGGTTGCCCTGAGAATTGCGGACTTATCAAACGAGCAACGTGATTATAATTCATTTGACTCGCAGGTACAGGGTTAGCTAGAAGTTCAAATCCTCCCATCACACCTGATCCTCCTCCAGAATATGCATTAGATTGGTTGTATCCACTAGCGGTTCCAGAAACACTATCCTCTGTTATTACACAAGCCATTTTATAATTTCCTGTAATGTTTTGTTGTATGTTTGTGGTAACAGATATTTTAAGTTGATGTGTGCTGCTATTATAAGTTGCACCATTTGTGATGAAAGCCTTAGGTGCCAATTGAATGCGAGAAAGAAAATCAGTTTCCATCGCACTTGGGTCAACTCCTGTTAATCGGTCTACCAAGGCAGTTGGATAACCAGGAATAAATGGGCCAATGGCTGCATCATATGAAGCATTTGTCATTGGGTCATTATTGTGAACAGCGATTCCTGCAAAAAAACCATCATATTTAGTATTCATTAAATCCATAAACACAGCTCCACGAGGACACCACTGACACCACGTACCGGTTCCCTCTTCAGCTACAACCATTTTACCCAGTGCAGGTTGAATAGGAGTCACCGTTGTTGTTTTTACATCGTCAGTGGCATCGGCATCAGCGCCCAATCCATTCACATTACTTATCGTTGCTGTAAAGGTGTTTGTTCCTGCAATTAAAGCAACTGGGCTAAATCCAGAAACGGTATAAGTGGCGAGGGAAGCAATATTTACTCCAGTGATACTTTGAGATGCAGGAGTTCCATTACTGTTTATAATAATATCAAAAGAGGTTATTGTGGAATCACCTAAATTTCTTACTGTAGCAGTAGGAGATTTGTATTGGCCTACCAAGCCGTTTCCAACATTAACGTTTGTTACACCAAGATTTAAAGTTGGTAAAACGTAAGGAACTATATCATACGAAACATCATCAACCCAAAAGCCAGCAATGGCATCCGCAGGGTAAATATCTATAGCATAAACTTGGTCGGCAGTGTTTGCCCAAGTTCCCTGAGAGGTTCCATTGATGAATAGTTCCCATGTATTTGTGCTTAAATTAGCCATTATTTTTAATTCGAACCAGGAACCAACTGGGTAAGTGGAATGAAGCATTTGAGTACCTGAATTCTGAATACTTATTGTACTGTCAGCATTCATCCAGCAATCCAAGGTATACAAATTTCCCATTGTTGCAGTTCCTTGAAAGTTGAAGTAGGCCGTTTTTGTAATAGGTATTTTGAACCAAGAAGTAAAAGTAAATCCCCCTGTAGATAACACTGATCCTCCAAATGGCAATACACAATCATTTGGTCCACCAGTTGAAGATGTTGAAGAAAAATATATGGATTTAGCTCCACCCACTGTATGGTTGTCGGTACTTGTTACAGTTGGGTCAGTTGTACCGCCCTCACTAGCCGCGCCACCCCAAACGGTCCAATTGGTCGATTGTGGCCCAAGTTTAGAACCAACCGTGTACGATTCGAAATCATCTGAAAAAGTCTGAGCTTTTGATGCAGAAAGTCCCACTAAAATAGTAAATGATAAAGTAATAATTTTTTTCATAAGAATAAATTTAAAATTGAGTTGCTAAAGTACATAAAAAGATTTGTACATAGATTCGTAATTCAATTAAAATATATTTTTGTATTTTCGCTTTGGATTAGAAATCGTATGCAATGCTTGTAAAAACATTTGGAAGTGCAGTTTATGGTATTAACGCTACTACGGTAACCGTAGAAACCAACATTACACCTGGGGTTAATTTTTTTCTAGTAGGTTTGCCCGATAGTGCTGTAAAGGAAAGCGAAAAGCGAATTGATGCAGCTTTACGCAACAATAATTTTAAAATGCCAGGTAAAAGTATTGTAATCAACATGGCGCCTGCTGATATAAGAAAAGAAGGTTCCGCTTACGACTTAACCATCGCAGTTGGTATTTTAGCAGCATCCGAACAAATAAAATCCAATCATATTGGTGAGTTTATTATCATGGGAGAATTATCTCTTGATGGCGGATTACAACCTATCAAAGGCGTTCTTCCAATAGCTATTCAAGCACGTGAAGAGAAGTTTAAAGGAATTATTCTACCCAAACAAAATGCTAAAGAAGCCGCAATAGTTAATGATCTAGAAGTATATGGTGTTGATAATATAAAAGAAGTGATAGACTTTTTTAATGGAGATATCGTTCTTGAACCAACAACCGTAAATACAAGAGAGGAATTCTATTCGAAAATTGATAATATTGAATTTGATTTTTCGGATGTGAAAGGACAAGAAAATATAAAAAGAGCATTAGAAATAGCCGCGGCAGGAGGGCATAATGTGATACTAATTGGCCCTCCGGGCGCTGGCAAAACAATGCTGGCAAAACGACTTCCTACCATTCTGCCTCCAATGAATTTATTCGAAGCATTGGAAACGACAAAAATACATAGTGTGGCGGGGAAAATGGGTAAAAATGTCGGGCTTGTTTCTACTCGTCCTTTTCGTTCTCCTCATCATACCATTAGTGATGTTGCCCTAGTTGGAGGAGGAGGAGTGCCGCAACCAGGAGAGATTTCGCTTGCTCATAATGGAGTCTTGTTTTTGGATGAGTTGCCAGAATTTAAACGAACAGTTCTTGAAGTTATGCGTCAGCCGTTAGAAGATAGA
>CAIWDF010000114.1 GCA_903911435.1 uncultured Bacteroidota bacterium | reverse complement strand
AAGAAAATACGAGAAGAGATAGAGAAAATATTGAAAGAGATAGTGAAAATAGTGTGAGGGGATACAGATATATATATGTATAAAGTAGAAATTAGGTTTTTGGGGAATTTGAAACTGAATGAATTTTGTGGTTGGGGATGATTTATTTATCCCAAATTCCTAAAAATGGAATAAAATGATGGAGTTTTTGGGGAGGGTGACTTACACGATGTTTTGGGAATTATCCCACCCAGTTTCCTGAAAGGAAACGAAAAAAAAGATAAGCTTGCAACATGCAATTGGCTATATATAATAGTATCCAAATTCTTTTTTCCAACATCCATTTATTATTTAATATAAGAAAGTATCCTAATACTGAAAGGGTGAGTATCGAAAAATAGATAATTGTTTTGGTTCGATTGTACCAATCGATACTTGTGTATGCACCAAACAAAATCCAGACTCCTATCAAAGATAAGATAAGCAAAGCGGTACGATTTTTTGAAACGGGAGGAAGTCGTAGAAATTCTAGAAAGGCAAGAAAGAAAAATGGAGTTGCAAAAAAGTAGCGGTTTAAACCCATTATTGATGTTCCTCCATTTTCTGAATAACCATCAAAAAGGAAAACAAGAAGTGTGGCACCAGACAAGAATGAAAATGAAAATAGACTTGAATCATCTAATTTTATTTTAGATTCTTTTTTAAATAGAAAGAAAATACAAAGACCGATAGCAATCAGGCCGAGCCAAAAAGCAGTACCATCAAGCCATAATATTCTTGGTCCACCCCATGTTGTTAGAGGAAATCTCGGAATATGTAAAGATCTGTCCCATTGAATGTATTGGGATTTATAATACGCAAGCCAAACTCCTGTTTGTAACCATTGAATAATGGCAACCAATAACAAAGCAATAACCGATACAATTGAAAAGAGCGAAATTCTGATTAGTTTTTGAAGGTAACTCTTATTCGAAAGAAGTTCTATGAAAATTAAGGAAGGAATAAAAATTATTGTCACAGGTCTGATAAAGCTTCCTAAAAGAACTCCAATTAAAATGTAAAACATATTTTGCTTTCGCAATCCAATTAAAAGAATCGTTGAAGCGAAAAAGAATAAAGATTCTGTATATGGAACATAAGTGAATATTAAGCTAGGAATGGACAATAATAAAAGTTTTTCCTTATTGTTGAAACTAAATTCTTTTGAAAGTAATAGAAATGAAAATAAAAAAATGATACCATTAAATATGCTTATTCCTAAAGCAGAAAGGCCTGTGAATTTCCAAACGAAAGAAAGAGTGGGATAGAAACCTGTATTGCTTTGAGCCTTATCAGAGAAAATATATCCATGTTCTTTAAGGTTAGAGTACCAATAAGCATCGAAATTTACAAGTCCCCCTGTATTTACATTGAATTGATGTAATCCTGATAATTTATAGATGAAGAAAAGAAATAGGAGAAACAGAACATGTAAGAAAACAAGGTACTGTTGTTTTAAAAACTGAACTGCTTTTACGTACATATTCTATTTTAAGTACACAAATTTTGTATGACCTATTTCGTTACCCAAAGTTTGGATGGAAATAAAATATAAACCTGTTTCTAAATCAGCTATTGAAACACTTAGCGTTTTGTTTATAGGAGTTGAACTGATTTTTTTTACCGTGTTTCCAGTGATGTCACTTATCACAATGTCAGCTTGCGACCTAAATTTTTCGAGACCAGAAAACTCGATGGTAATAGTAGAATTTGATTTCACAGGATTAGGAAATACTTTAATTCCATTTTCTGTTTTGTTAATTTCAGATATACCATTCGAAGGAGTTAAAGTTGTAATAGTATTCCCAAGTGAATCTGTTTTTATTAAAAAAACATCAGAAAGCTCTACATTATAACTTTCAGTATAGCCACATAATATAAACCCATTGTCACTACATTTGGCTATCGAATTAACTACGTCATCTCTTGTTGAACCATAAGAATTATTGTGAATGTACCATCCATTCTGGTCGGCAATGAACTCTGACATATCATTCATCCCTGCTCCATTATTTGCTGATGTGTTTGCAAATACAATTTTCCCAATCGAAGTCTCAACCACTGAACTTGCAAATGTATAAAGAGGACCTCCATACTTTTTTGTCCATAATGAATCACCGTTAAAATTCATTCTCATTATATATACTCTTTCCCCAACACCATAACTTTGAGTTCCTCCAACAAGAATGAAATCATGATTCATAGCTTGTATAATATCAGCTGGTTTGTCTTCGTTTACTCCGCCATAATGATGTGTCCAAGTAGTGTCACCTAAGGTATTTGTCTTTACAATATAGATGTCACCAGCAATACTATCCTCAAAACTTTTTGTTTCGCCAGTAAAAATAAATCCACTGTCAGCAGTTTGATGAACACTTGCAATTTCTTCTTGATGCAGTCCTCCATAGGTTTTAGTCCATAAGGTATCTCCTAGCGCGTTTAGTTTAACAAGGTACATGTCCTCATCGCCTTTGCCGTAGCTGTAGGTTCCACCTGCAACTATGAAACCGCCATCGTTAGTGGTATCAATTGAATAAGCAAAATCCCAATTGCTTCCTCCATAGGTTTTAGTCCAAAGGGTATCACCGTTTCTATCGGTGCGTATCACATACATATCATATCCACCATGCCCAAAACTATTGGTATAACCTGCAATTACCAATCCCGAATCGCGAGTTTGCTTTACCGAGAACGATTGATCCACGTTTATACCCCCGAAAGTTCGTTGCCACTGAGTATATCCGTTCGAATCTGTTTTTATTAAGTAAACATCATTGTTGCCATTACCATAGCTGGTTGTGTTTCCTGCCACCACGTATCCTTTATCAAAAACTTGGATTACTGAATTGCCGTAATCGTAGCCACTTCCTCCATACACTTTTTCGAACTTCACCACCTGTCCAAAATTATTGAACGAAGCGAGAAGAAATAAAACAGGTAATATGTATTTCATTTTATTCATTTGTATTAAACCGAATATCCGAAGTTTTGAACGATAAAAATACCAAATAATTTTAAGAATGGAGAATAAAAAAAGTTCTCAATTAATATTTTACTTTTGTCTTAATGGATTTTTTAAATTATTTTGATTCATCAAATTTGATATTACTAGTTGTAGGTTTGATTATTCTTACTGCAAGTGTATCTGTTTTTGAAATGCTTCACAAGACAAGGTTGAGCCTTGTCCTACTTTTCTTTGCAGGTATATTTATTTGTTCCTTTATGGCAATGCTTGATCCTTTCTTGAATTCTTGGGATGAACAGTTTCATGCCTTGGTCGCCAAAAATTTATTATCACATCCGTTTATCCCCACACTTTACGATAAAACTCCAATACCTTATGATTATACAAATTGGACTTCAAATCATGTTTGGCTTCACAAACAACCTTTATTTCTATGGCAAATTGCGATAAGTTTAAAATTGTTTGGATTGAACGAGTTTGCAGTTAGAGTGCCTAGTATAATCATGATGAGTATTGTACCTTTATTCATATATAGAATTGGCAAGAATTGCCTTAACAACCAAATTGGATATTATGGTGCTTTATTATTTTCTACATCATTTTTTGTTCACGATTTAGTCACAGGTTTCCCTGCGAGTGACCATAACGATATTGCATTTGTATTTTACGTTATAGGAAGCATCTGGTGTTGGACTGAATATACTCAATCAAACAAAAAATTCTGGTTGGTATTGATTGGCATTTTCAGTGGAGGTGCAGTATTGGTTAAATGGTTAACAGGGTTGTTGGTCTATTCAGGATGGAGCCTATCTATACTTTTTAATAAAGAAAAAAGGAGGAGTATTCAAAGTTATCAAGATATTTTTCTGAGCTTTGTTATCTGCTTATGTGTATTTCTACCTTGGCAAGTATATATTACGAGGATGTTTCCTTTGGAGAGTAGTTATGAATATTCGTTAAACTCGAAACATTTCACGAACGTTGTTGAGTTGCATTCTGGGGACTATTGGTATTATTTCAATAATTTAAGAAAGCTTTATGGTGAAGGTGATTTAGTGCCTTATTTTGTCATCTTCGCACTTGTTATTTTTTTCCGCTCTGTCAAGGCAAGCGTTTACCGAATCTCTTTCTTTACTTATGTTGCGATAGTATATGTGTTCTTTAGTCTAGCTGAGACAAAAATGATTAGTTTTTGTTTTATCGTCAGCCCAATTATTTTGTTGAGTATTGGAAATATAATTTATCACTTGAAATCATATATCAATTCATTGGTTAAAAAACAAAAATACGCCAACTCAATATTCATTGTTTTATTGTGCTTTATTTTATATGGGAATTTAGATTTACACCAAATAGCTTATAAACATACAATGTTTATAAATCCAAATGATAATGATAAGAGAATTGAAAAAATTAATGATGCTATTTTCATAAAGTCTTTAAAGGGGAAATTAGTATCCGAGGATTATATAATATTTAATTGTAAACCCGAAAGAGACATCTCGATTCGGTTTTATACTAATTATATTGCTTATCGCGTTCCGTTATCGTATGAAAACTATCTGTTGTTGAAGAAAAATAGGAGGCAAATAGCAACAATAGATGATGGCTATCTTCCCGATTTTCTTCTTAATGATTCATCGATTATAAAGTTAAAAGCTCCAGACAAATCATGGATAAATAATAAAGATTAATTTGTCGCTTACTAAATTTATCTAATACTCTCTCCAGGTGTAAAATATTGATATTGTCAGATGTTTTTATTCAACTCCGGAGTTGTTGTTTGTGTTAAACTTTTACACCCCCAATTACATTGGGGGCTATTCAAATTAAACCCTTTGAGGATTTTCTATTTAATTGATATAAATGTTAGACAATTGATATCGTAAATTTTATTCATTTGTATAAAACCGAATATCCGAAGTTTTGAACGATAAAAATACCAAATAATTTTAAGAATGGAGGAAAAGAAAAAGTATTTTATTACTTTTACAATCCGAAAATGATTTCGGAATTAGCAAGAATCTAGTACCAGAGTTGACTCAATTATGAAATTTGTAAAATCATATTTACTATTATTTTGTTTTCTGTTCACTACTATTCTCTACGCACAACGCGGAAAGGATGGAAGCTTGGTGGTGGGTACAGCAGGTAAAATAGTAAATGAATACACTCGATTAACGGCTGATGCTGCAACAGGTTCAACATCGCTTACGGTGGCAGCAAGCGGATTGAATGCCAATAGTCGATTTGCGGCATCACTTGCTCCGGGCGATTTGGTAATGGTGATTCAGATGCAAGGTGCTACACTTAGTGGCACTGCTTTAAACGTTGGAGGGGGCAATACACTTGGCTTTCCTGTCGACAATACATCAGGTGAAATAACTAACTATAACAATTGTGGTAATTACGAATTCTGCCAAGTGGCAGCAGTTCCCAATTCCACCACCATCACCATCGATTGTGGACTTCAACATGATTATACTGCTGCCGGAAGAGTGCAAGTAGTGAGGGTTCCGCGTTATACTTTTTTAATCATTAACATTCCAGGTACCGTCACCTGCACTGCATGGAGTAATGCATATATTGGAGGTGTGGTAGCCATTGAAGCTAAAAATTATGTAACCATTAATCCGAGTGCAAGCATCACTGCTAGCGCCTTGGGTTTTAGAGGAGGGGCTTTATCAGGAAACAATTCGAGTTATGGTGGTGGGCAAATGAGCGCAACAAGCATCAACGAAGGAGCACAGAAAGGTGAAGGTGTTGGTGGTTATCAAACCGATTATAACCCTATAGGTGGAGGACAAGCACGAGGTGCTGGAGCCAACGCTGGTGGTGGTGGTGATTCGCACAATTCGGCAGGTGGTGGAGGAGCCAATGCAGGTAATATACTCACGTGGGATGGCTTGGGAAATCCAGATAATACTGGTGGAGGATGGACCACTGCATGGAATTTAGAAGCGGCAGGTTTTGCAACACATACTGCTTCGGGTGGAGGTCGTGGAGGTTATTCATTCGCAGCAACTAATCAGAATGCTACTATACTTGGACCTTGGGTAAGTGGTACCAATGCTTGGGCTGGAGACTTTAGAAGAAACAATGGAGGCTTAGGAGGCCGGCCATTAGATTATTCATCGGGTAAATTATTTTTAGCAGGAGGAGGTGGTGCCGGTGATGAAGATAATGCCGCTGGAGGTACAGGAGGTAAAGGAGGAGGTTTGATTTATATTAATAGTTACGGTTATATTTCGGGTGCAGGTTCTATTACTTCCAACGGTGGAGTAGGGGGCAATTCAGGTGTAGATGGCGCTGGAGGAGGTGGTGGAGGAGGCACCATTGTGTTGAATGCTGTAGGAACTATTTCAGGAATAACCGTGAATGCTAACGGAGGAGTAGGAGGAAATCAAGTAGTAGGTGCTTTTGTTTCCGAATCGGAAGGCCCTGGAGGAGGAGGTGGTGGTGGATACATAGCGATATCGAATGGTGCTATTACCCGCACTGCAAATGCTGGCGCCAATGGAACCACTAACTCAGGTTCGTTAACAGAGTTTACTCCGAATGGAGCAACCAAAGGAGATGTAGGAAACCCGCTACAATCAATCACTCCCAATGATACTATTATTACAACTCCCGCATCCATTTGTGCAGGTAATACGGCCACGCTTACTGCTTCTATTTCGGGTAGTTTGCCAGCAACCATCAATTGGTACGATGTTCCAGCGGGTGGTGTTTCATTAGGAACTGGTACAACGTTCACAACACCTGCGTTAGCTGCTACTACAACTTTTTATGTAGGTTTATGTCCCGGAACATTTCGTGTACCTGTTGTGGTTACTGTGGCAGCATCGTTGCCAATCACTGTGAATTCGGCAACCATATGTGCAGGTCAAACGGCTTCGTTAACAGCTACTGGTGCTACAACGTATACGTGGAGTGCAGGCACTACCCCTGCAGGACCAAACACGGTGGATGTTTCGCCAGCTAGCACAACAACGTATACTGTAACCGGCACAACAGGCTCTTGTTCAGGAACTGGCATTGCCACCGTTACAGTAACTACACCGCCTGCTATCACTGTGAACTCGCCAACTATTTGTGCTGGACAAACGGCTACTTTAACTGCCAACAATGGAACTGCGTATACATGGAGTGCAGGAGCAACACCTTTAGCAACCAATACCGCCACGGCCACTCCTGCCGTTACTACAAGTTATACAGTTACAGGATCGGTAGGTACTTGTTCGAATACTGCTATAGCTACGGTTACTGTATCAGCATTGCCAACCATCACTGTCAATTCGCCAACAGTTTGTGCAGGGCAAATTGCTACTTTAACTGCCAACAACGGAACATCTTATACTTGGAGTGCAGGAGCTACACCTTTGGGAACGAACACTGCCACTGCTTCTCCAGCCATTACTACTTCGTATACGGTAACAGGTAACGATGGAACCTGCTCCAATACAGCTGTTGCAACGGTTACCATTACTCCATTGCCAAACATCACTGTGAATTCACCTTCCATTTGTCTAGGACAAATGGCTACAATGACCGCAAACAATGGTACTTCATATACTTGGAGTGTAGGTGCAACCCCAACCACAACAAGTTCGGCTGAAGCCAGTCCTTTGATAACAACATCTTACACCGTAACAGGAACAGTTGGTTCGTGTTCGAACACTGCAGTATCAACCATCAACCTACTGCCATCTCCTACTATACTTGTCAACTCTCCAACCATTTGTGTTGGACAAACTGCTTCTCTATCCGCAAGTGGAGGTCTTTCTTATTCATGGAGTGCTGGTGCATTGCCAACAGGCACAAATACTGCAGATGCAAGTCCAACTGTAACTTCTTCGTATACCGTTACCGGAAGTGATGGTACTTGTTCGAATACAGCTGTTGCTACGGTTACAGTTGCAGCAGCATTATCGATAACAGTCAATTCACCAACCATTTGTTCAGGACAAACAGCAATTCTTTCGGCAAGCGGTGGTAATACCTATACCTGGAGTGCAGGCGCCAACCCAACAGGGTTAAATACCGCTGATGTTGCTCCAAGCACTAGCACTACTTATACAGTCACCGGTGCATCAGGAACCTGTTCTTCTACAGCCATTGCAAGTGTTACCGTTAATACCACGCCAACCGTTACGGTCAATTCTCCTTCTTTATGTCTAGGTCAAACAACAGTGCTCACAGCAACTGGCGCTACAACGTATACGTGGAGTGCAGGCACTACCCCTGCAGGACCTGATAGTGTGAGTGTTTCGCCCATTTTAACAAGTACATATACAGTCACAGGAACAACGGGGACTTGCTCAGCAACGGCCATTGCAACGGTTACTGTTGATACCATTCCAAATGTATTGGTGAATTCTCCTACCATCTGTTCAGGTCTGGTAGCAACGTTATCAGCATCAGGAGCAACTACGTATACATGGAGTGCAGGTGCTAATCCAACGGGAGTAAACACTGCTGATGCGAGTCCAACGGTGACAACTACCTATACTGTAACCGGACATAATAGTACATGCAGTAATACCGCCTTGGCTAACGTTACCGTAATTTCTGTTCCTTCCGTAAGCGTAAATTCGGATACCATTTGTTCGGGCCAAACAGCCAATTTGGTGGCAACAGGTGCAAGCACATTTACATGGAGTGCAGGAGTAACACCTACAAGCCCAACCACAGGTGACGCATCACCACTTACAACCACATCCTATACTGTTACCGAAACCAACAGCGGCTGCTCTGGTTCAGCCATTGCCACCGTCACGGTGAATATAACTCCAACCGTTCTGGTGAACAATGCAACGATATGTAATGGTCAAACTGCTGTTTTAAATGCATCAGGTGCGAGTTCTTATACATGGTCTTCGGGTGCAACCTCCTCAGGAGCAAACTCAGCAAGCGCCAACCCCATAATTAATGATACTTACACCGTCACCGGAACTACCAACGGATGTTCAGCTACTGCGGTTTCAACGGTTACTGTAAATGCGAATCCAGTTGTTGTTATTAGTCCACAAACCATTTGTTCAGGACAACCTGCAACCCTTACCGCAACAGGGGCAACAACGTATGCATGGAGTGCAGGAGCCACAACTACAGGTGTTGGAACAGCCACCGCTTCTCCATCTTCAACCTCTACATTTACTGTTATCGGAACAAGCAATGGTTGCCACGACACGGCAATGTCTACCGTTACAGTAGATACCACTCCAACGGTCTCGGTTAATTCTACCACCATTTGCATCGGGCAATCTGCAACGCTTACAGCACTTGGAGCTAATTCTTTTACGTGGACAGCAGGAACAAGTCCTCTTGGTCCGAATTCGGTTACAGTTACTCCTATAGTTACATCAAGCTATACCGTTACTGGAACCACCAATGGTTGCTCCAACACAGCCGTTGCAACGGTTACTGTAAATGGTTGCAACCCGCCACACGCTAATTTTGTTGGTGATCATTTGCTATTCTGCAACAATGGTTGTGTCAATTTTACCGACCTAAGCACCAATGGTCCTACTACTTGGAATTGGATTTTCCCTGGAGGAACACCTGGTTCATCTACTGCTCAAAACCCTTCTAATATTTGTTATTCAAGCGTAGGCCCATTCACAGTTATTCTCATTGTGTCAAACCTTCAAGGCGCTGATACCTTGGTGATGCCTGCTTACGTCAACATTGTCGCGCCTATTCCAGTTACCATCACTGGCAACTTATCCATCAATGCATGCGAAACAACAGAGTTAACAGCTCAACCATCAGGAAGCAATTACTATTGGGGACCGACCATCAGCATGCATTGCAATACTTGTCAAACGGTGACGGTGAATCCAAGTGCCACTCAACAATATTATGTGAGGTATACCGATGTGAATGGGTGCACTGCAAGTGATACCACTGTGGTGAACGTTACCAATATTTATAGTTATTACATGCCTACAGGTTTCTCACCAAACGGAGATGGCAACAATGATGTATTGCATGTGCATGGCAGAGGTATCGATTTTATTAATCTCAAAATATTTGATCGCATTGGCGAAAAAGTTTTTGAATCTACCGATATCAATGATGGTTGGGATGGTACATTGCATGGCCTTACCATGAACGACAATGTGTTTGAATACGTACTCGAAGTTAATTTTTGCAATGGAGAAATTGCCCGAGAACATGGAACACTCACCTTGGTGAGGTAAACTCCCTCAATTCTCCTCAATAAAATCCGATATTTTTTCTAGCTTTTTCTCATCAAATTTGCCCGAGGTGGCATACATTATTTTTCCATTCTTATCCAGCACAAAAAAATAAGGAGTGTCTTTTTTTTCGAAATCCAATTCCTCTTTATACGTCTTATCTCCCGAGTAAAACAAGAGGTAAGGATACAGTTCCTTTTCGGTAAGCGATTTTATTTTTTCTTTCGATTGTTTGCTCGTCAACTGGTTCAAGCCAGTAAACATGGGAACAAAATACAAATTGATATTATAATCGTATTGCACATCAAAAACATCAGCATCTTTTTTATCCTTTTTTACCACAAATTTGTTGTACATCGGATTGAGCCAAGTTTTTAATTCCGTTTCAGCTCCCTTGCTGAAAGCCATACCAAGTAAAGTATACTTCCCTTTGGTATCAGCCGGAAGGTTCACACCTTTTCCATTATAATCTTCGCATACCATTTCCGGAAACGGTTTTCCAACCACTCCACTCTTCGGTTGAAACGACAAGAAAATCAGAGGAAGCAACACCATTGCAATTCTCAACATCACACTTCGAGCTAAATTAGTTTATTGTTTTAAGATGTCTGGCAATTTTTCTTTTGTCAATTCGCTACCTGCAAGCTTCAACAAAAACACCACCTTACCATTATCAAAATCGTGTTTCATTTCATTTTTCAACACCAACATCAATTCATCATATTCGCCAAACAGCTGAGTACTCAGCCCATTTACTTCCACACGTATGTTCTTATTTTGTTTTACTCGTTGAATAAAATCAATTACTTTCGGTGCATAATCATCTGTGAGCGCATACATGCTCACTTCTACAGTCGCTATCATTTCTTATTTATTTAGTTCTTCAAACACCTTGTCAGCCTTAAACTTTCGTGCAGGTTTTCCTTTACGTATTATTTTTATATGCACAATAGTATCGCCCTGAGCGGTAGCATTCACAATGTCTTGTCCCGAAACCACATGTCCAAAAATAGTATGGCGATTGTCGAGCCAAGGTGTGGCCACATGCGTAATAAAAAACTGACTCCCATTAGTCTTAGGTCCTGAATTAGCCATCGCCAATATTCCTGGTCCCGAAAACTTCAAGTCAGGCAAAAACTCATCCTTAAATGCATAACCCGGACCACCCGTTCCATTCCCATTCGGGTCGCCACCTTGTATCATAAAATTAGCAATCACCCGATGAAATTTCAATCCATCATAAAATGCAACCCCATCCGCTTTCGATTTGTTTTTTATTTTCCCTTCGGCCAATCCCACAAAGTTTGCCACCGTTAGTGGAACTTTTTCAAATTCCAATTGAAGCAAAATCTTGCCTTTATTCGTTTCTATTTCCGCATACAATCCTTTTTCAAGTTTCGGGCCCTTATCTTTTGCCGTCACACCATTTACACCCATCAATACCATCGACAGTAAAACAATTATTTTTTTCATTTCTTTCATTTTTTTGAAAGGCAAAGGTAGTTATTTGTTGCTACTGAAAACCGAATAGTAAATAGGTTCTTTACTATTCTTTATATGAAGGTAGGATTGTATTTTAAATAAGAAGATGATTCCAAATCCGTCTATTCGTTGTTTCACCTTGAGCTTGTCCTAGGGCGAATTTCGTAAAGCTCATCAAAAACCTCCTATCTTAGTCCTTTTTAATAAAACAAACCCTCCTAGCCACCATTCCATCTTCCCTTTTTCCTCAAAAAGCACTATTTATCACAAAATGAAATGTTTAGCTGGCTTCTAAACGTGTTGAACCGGCTTCGGGAATTGTTGAAACGACTTCGGAACTTGTTGAGACGGCTTCGGAACTTGTTGAGACTCCTTCTAAACTTGTTGAATCGATTTCTAAACATGTTGAAACTCCTTCGGAAATTGTTGAAACGGTTTCGGAACTTGTTAAGCCAACTTCTGAACTTGTTGAAACCTCTTCTAAACATGTTGAGCCCACTTCTATCTTTGTAAATTCACTCTCTCCCTTCGTTAATCCCCAATTCTTAATTGTCAATTCTACATTCTCCCCTCATTCCTACGTTCCCCTCATTCGTATTTCGTAAAGCTCCTCACATTCCTAATAAATCCCAACCTTCAAAACCCCACCTTTCTCTTATTCATCAAAAAGACCAATCTTAAATAGTATCTTTGCAAAAAAATCAATTAAATGGCAAACATAGTAGCAATAGTTGGACGACCAAATGTTGGAAAATCAACATTATTTAATCGTTTAACCGATAGCAGAAAAGCAATCGTTGATGCCGAATCAGGCGTCACCCGCGATAGGCATTATGGCAAATCCGAATGGAATGGAATAGAATTTTCCGTAATCGACACCGGTGGTTACGTAAAAGGCTCTGACGATGTCTTCGAAGGAGAAATACGCAAACAAGTGAAACTAGCCATTGACGAAGCCAATGTTATCTTATTCATCCTTGACGTGGCCGAAGGAATCACCGAAGACGACCGTGTGGTGGCTGATATGCTTCGCAGAGGCAAAAAGAAGGTATTTGTTGTTTCCAACAAAGTCGATAACCATGTCCGACAAGGTTTATCGGGCGAGTTTTATGCCCTCGGACTTGGCGAGCCCTATAATGTTTCAGCCATAAGCGGAAGCGGCACAGGCGATTTGCTTGATGCAGTAGTCGATGCCCTGGACAAAGAAGCCGTGCTCGAAGAACTCAACATTCCAAAGTTTGCCATCGTTGGCCGTCCTAACGTAGGGAAATCCTCCTTTATCAATGCCTTGCTTGGCAAAGAACGTAACATCGTCACCCCAATTGCCGGCACCACCCGCGATTCAATAAATACTAGATACACCGCATTCAACCACGATTTCTTATTGATTGATACTGCCGGTATACGCAAAAAATCAAAAGTCGAAGAAGATTTAGAATTCTATTCCGTCATGCGTTCCATCCGTGCCATCGAAGATTGTGACGTATGTTTGCTCTTGATTGATGCCACCTTAGGCCTCGAAGCTCAAGATTTAAATATTTTTCACCTTGCCGAAAAAAACAGAAAAGGCATTGTAATCGTAATCAATAAATGGGATTTGGTTGAAAAGAACACCAATTCTACCAAAGAGTACGAAGAAAAGATTCGTGAGAAATTAGCACCTTTCAAAGACGTTCCCATTATTTTCACTTCAGCACTCACCAAACAAAGGGTGCTCAAAGCCATCGAATCGGCCGAAAAAGTAAACGAAAGCCGAACAAGAGTCATAAAAACTCGTGAACTAAACGATGTGATGTTGCCAATCATTCAGCATTCGCCTCCACAAGCCTTAAAAGGAAAACATGTCAAAGTAAAGTTTATCACCCAATTGCCCACTCATGCTCCTACATTTGCATTCTATTGCAACTTGCCGCAATATGTTTCCGAAGCCTACATTCGTTTCCTCGAAAACCGTTTGCGCGACAACTTCGACTTTTGCGGTGTACCCATTCTGGTTTTCATGCGAAAGAAATAAGAACTAGAAACCAAACCACTATCAACAAAAAAAGCCTCGGTATTCCCGAGGCTTTTTTGTTATTCAATAAGCAACCTCTAAATCAGGAAGCTTATTCTTAGAAAGAGAAATCTCCTATTTCTTCACCACTTTTATGGTTTTACTATTTCCTTCTTTGCTCACAATGGTAGCAAAGTAAATCCCTTTCGTCAATTTCGAAATGTCAATACTTTGTTCTTGATTAGTAAGCAACACGTTCATCACATTTTGTCCAACAATATTAGTAACACTAAGCATTGGGTTCGAACCTACACTAAATCCATGTCTTACAGTAATACTCGAATTAGCAGGGTTAGGATAAACACTTATCGAAGCCGAATTATTATTCTCGCTGATACCTGTCGTAGTTAATGAAGGGTCGTAGTGCGAACGAATATAAATGTTTCTCGTTGTTTGTGCATTCTGACCTCCATTGTCAGTTGCAGTTACGGTTACATAATGTAATCCAGTGGCAAGGTTCAATACTTTGAAACTACAAGCATACTCCTTATAAGTAGGTGTATTTTGTGTCATCGTATACGAAAGATTTGCAGCATCTGGGCTACTGAAGTTTGCCGTTACTGTTTGATTAAATTCAGGAGTACTTACTCCAATCATAAATCTCACCGAATCCACAAGCATTGTATGCGTTGTATCGCCTGTATATACATCTATGGTATCACATATATTGTTATTAATGATTACTGGTGGAATATTTCCTAGCGCTGCAACATTAAAATACATACCTTGATTATCTAACCAGCTTACACTATCATTATTACCGTAAGGGCCGTCAAAAAAGGTGCCCTCTTGGTCGAACCTGCCAACTTGAAAATAATCTGTTCCGTTTCCTTGGTTAACACCAACAGTGGCAGGAATTCCTCCAAAACCATTCACCCCGCTAGAAGCTGCACCAGTGGTCCATTGCATATCGCCATAACAGAAACCTACATTATCGCCTGAAGGAAGCAAAGGGTTAGTTCCATCAGTAAGTATCAATTGAAATGTATTTTGTTTATCCGACATGTTGGAAAAATACCCCACATGTTCCCATTTAATAATGATGGCAGAAGAGGTGATTTTGTAATACACCAATCCACTTAACGAATCACGAGTATCTACATCTCCCCAAAAAGGGGTAATCATGTTGAAGGAAGGATCTGGAAAAGCATTGGAAGTGAAAGTCGAATACCCAGTCATAAAAGAGATGTTACCATTATTGTTGATGTACAACGAATTGTAATTGGTTCCATAAAAATTAAAATTAAAAGGAATCGAAATAGCGTTCGAACTTGCATCATCATTTCTATACTCTGGTGGTGAAAAACCTGAGAAAGGAACCACAGAAAATGTAGAGTCAAGAGTTTGCATACAACTACAAATACTACTTGGCGAATGGTTCGTCCCGTGGTAGTGTATAGGTCCACTAAAAGGTGAAACATTACTTATTTTGTAATGTTTGGTTAAATCCAACTGATGATTTTGTTTTAACAAATCATACTGTTGCGAAGTAATGTTCACTGTGTTTTGTGCATTAGCCGAAATGGCAAGCGAACAGGCAAAAAGTAGTAGTAATTTTTTCATTTTGATTGTTTTTAAATTTGTGAGTACTGTTTTATAGACTCCATTTTGGCAAATAAGGTTGCATCACTTACCTTCTTATTTGAATAAAAAAAGGCTTCGGGAAACCGAAGCCTTTAAATACTATTCTAATTAAATCTTAAATGACTATTTTCTTAATAGCTTAATAGTCTTGCTATTTCCTTCTTTACTCACAATGGTTGCAAAGTAAATACCTTTTGTCAATTTCGAAACATCAATAGTTTGTTCTTGACTTATCAATTGGCTTGTCATCACCATTTGTCCTACCACATTAGTAATTGTAAGTGAAGCAGAACTTCCAAATCCATGTTTTACAGTAATCATGGAGCTAGTTGGATTAGGATAAATACTTATTTCCGAAACCGAATTTTCTTTTATTGAGGTAGCCAATAAGTTAGGGTCATAATTACTTCTAATGATAATAGTTTTCGAAGTTTGAGCCGAAGGTGTTCCATCATCGGTTGCTGATACAGTTACATAATGCAAGCCTGTAGCGAGGTTCAATACTCTGAAACTGCAAGCATACTCTTTATAAGTAGCCGAATTTTGTGTTAATGTGTAAGACAAACTACTTGCATCAGGGCTAGAAATAGTAGCATTCACAGTTTGGTTTACTTCAGGAGTACTTACCCCAAGAGTAAATCGAACAGAATCAACAAGCATAGTATGAGTTGTGTCGCCAGTGTACACATCAATGGTGTCGCAAATATTGTTATTGATAATTACTGGAGGAATGTTAGTTGAATAAGAGGTGCTTAAATACATTCCTTGATTATCTAACCAATCGATTCCATCTGTAAGTCCATAAGGACCATCAAATGCAACTCCCGCTTGGCTAAATCTTCCAATCTGAAAATAATGAGTGCTGTCTTTGTTCACACCTGCTGTGGCAGCCCCACCTCCTGTTCCTGAAGCAGAAGTCCACTGCATGTCACCATAACAATATCCTACGTTTTTTCCGGCAGGTAAAATCGGGTCAGTTCCATCAGTTAATACAACTTGGAAAGTATTATTTAACCCGGAATTATTAGAATAAGGATACACATGATCCCATTTTACAATAATATGAGTTGATGTTACTTTATAGTAAATCAAACCACTACCCGAATTCATTGTATAGATATCTGCCCAAAATGGAGTGATAACCTGATAGTTTGTGCTCGGGAAAGGAGTTGAAATAAAAGTTACGTATGAATTGTTGAATGAAATGGTTCCATTACTATTGATAAATACGGACGAATAGTTAGTTCCATAAAAATTAAATGAAAAAGGAATGCTTATGGTTGCTGAAGCATCATCCACGCGGTAATCAGGAGGAGTTCCTCCAGCAAAGGGAACAACTAAAAAGGTAGAATCTAAAGGTACCATACAACTACAAATGCTACTCGCTGATTTTTCGGAAGAGCCTTTGTAATGAATAGGTGAGGTGTGCGTGGCTACATCCGTAATAATGTAGTTTTTGGTGGCATCTAATTGTCCATTCGTTTTTAAGGCAGAATAAGCTGAACTGGTAATATTCACTGTGTTTTGTGCATTAGCAATAATGTTGAGTGAACAAGCAAAAAGAAGTAATAGTTTTTT
>CAIWDF010000113.1 GCA_903911435.1 uncultured Bacteroidota bacterium | reverse complement strand
GCATAAAAAAAGCCTCGCAGAAGTGTGTGACTCCTTCCTCGCTTGATATGGCCGAGCTGATTGGTACTTTTGCAGAATTTATGCCTTTCTCTTTAACAGTTTATCTTAGTATTTTATTTAATCGAATGGAGCAAATCAAAACTTCATCCACTTTTGCAACACGACCAAAAAACAAAGTATCTTTGCGCGATGCAAAAAATAATACGATTATTGACAATAGCCATATTCATTGGGTATTCGCTTATGGCACAAACCAATTATGCACAAAATTATTTTGCATTGCCTGTTCATATTCCGCTTGCCTTGGTTGGTAATTTTGGCGAATTGCGTCCCAATCATTTCCATGCAGGCCTTGATATCCGAACCAATGGAGAGGAAGGGCTGCCTATCTATGCCGTGGCCGATGGATATGTTTCGCGCATTAAGATTAGTGCTTACGGTTATGGGAAAGCCATTTACATCACTCATCCCAATGGATATACTAGTCTTTACGGGCATCTCAGAGGATACACTTCCGAAATTACCACTGCCGTTAAAGCCATTCAATCCAATCGCGAGACATTCGAGGTGGACACTTTGCTTCCTCCTGATTATTTGTTGGTAACCAAAGGGCAACAAGTGGCTTGGTCAGGAAACACCGGCAGTTCGGGTGGGCCGCATTTGCATTTCGAAATACGAAACACCAAAACCGAAATGCCCATTAATCCTTATTGTTTCGGTTACAAGGTGGCTGATAACGTTGCTCCCCGTATCGAAGAACTAGCTATCTTTCCTGTCGGTAAAGCCGCTACTGTAAACGGAAAACAAAGCATGAAGAAAATAAAACCAAGGTATAACAATAATCATTATTCCGTCATCGATACGGTTTATGTATCGGGCGAAATAGGTTTTGGTATTAAATGTTGGGACAGTGAAACGGGCTCTACCAATCACAATGGTGTGTATTCGATCGAACTACAAGCTTCTGGACGTAAGTTATACGCTCATCAGCTCGAAACCTTTTCGTTTCAGAATGCTCGCTATATCAATTCGCACATTGCCTATGCCGAGAAAGAAAAAAACAATGATTTGATTGAGAAATGTTTTCTCTCAAAGAATGATAAGCTTGAAATATATCGAGGAGTAGAACATGCCGGAATCATTCATTTTTCTGATGATTCCATTCACTGGCTCAAGTACATTGTTAAAGATTATGATGGCAATACTGCCGAAGTGTTTTTGAAAGTACGAAGTAGTTCGAAGCATACTCTAGTGGTGAATGAGAAAAATTCCGTTCAACCTTTTTTCGATTGCTTTACCGAAAACAAATTCGAAAATGATGAGGTGAAAATTATCCTTCCTCCTGCTGTGTTATATGATGATATTAATTTCGAATACAGTAAAACACTCGATTTGAAAGCTCCTTACGCAGCATTGCACCATATTCATACCTCCACCACTGCCTTGCAAAGCGAATATAGTCTTCAGTTGAAAGCCGTCAAACTTCCCGATTCGCTTCAATCGAAAGCATGCATCATTTCTATTTCTAGTAAAGGGAAAGTGGAGTATGAGGGCGGTAGCTATGCCGACCATTATGTAAGCACCAAAACAAAACATTTCGGCAATTTTACTATTGGCATCGATGCCACTCCTCCGCATTTAGCATTAGCTACTAAAAGCAAAGGACAAGCGGTGGCTAATTTCGCAAAGGCAAGAATCATTGGCATTTCAGCCACCGACAATCTTTCGGGTATCAAAACCTATCGCGCCACCATCGATGGTAAATGGGTACTTTGCGAGTACGAACCGAGAAAAAATCTTTTGTATTATATCTTTGATGATGCCTTAAAATCAGGCGAACACAGCTTCCGCATCGAAGTAGCTGATGATAAACAAAACACCTCTGTACTTTCGTTTAAGTTCAAACGCTAGCTTTTTAGTGGCTTTCGCCTAGTAGTGAGCTTGCTTTAATTTTTTCTTGTTGACGCAAATTAAAACGTTCTACAGCATTTTTTTCGATGTGATTAATTGCTTCTTCAATCGAGTCGGTGTAGAGTAAGAGCTGCATATCATCGGCATGTATTGTTCCTGCAGCAATCATCTTTTCGAAATGGTGATGAAGGCTTGCATGGTAATTTTTATCCATTAACACTACCGGAAAACGTTTGATAAAGTTCGTTTGAATCAATGTGAGCGCTTCGAAGAATTCATCTAAAGTGCCGAAACCACCTGGCATTACAACAAAAGCGTACGAATATTTACTCAATAATATTTTACGCACGAAGAAATAGCGAATGTTCACCCATTTATCCAAGTAGTCATTTTGCCTTTGTTCCTGAGGCAAAACAATGTTGCAGCCCACCGATTTACCACCTACATCTTTCGCGCCCCTATTCGCGGCTTCCATTATTCCTGGCCCACCTCCAGTAAGTACCGTGAAGCCAAGGTTCGCAATACCGCTACCCATCTTGCGAGCAAGCTCATAGCTTGGATGTCCTTCCTTGATGCGTGCCGAGCCAAACACCGTTACACATGGGCCAACAAAGTGCAAAGCCCGAAAACCCTTGATGAATTCAATGAGAACTTTAAAGATGAAAATAAAATCGCGACTTCGTGTTTGAGGACCAGCCAAGAAAGATTTCTCTTCTTTATGTGGCACATTCTTGCTTAGTTCTTCCATAAGTTTTGTTGTCGATTGTTAATCATCTAGTGTGTTCAACGCTAATAAAAAACCTCACGATTGGCTCTGTTTGAGTAACCAAGGTGAGGCTTTCCAGATTTCAATGTATGAAACTTGAACTAATTAATTATTTAGTTTTTTACTGGTAAGTATCCGTAATCTTTGCCATAACGAAGCATTTGTTCAATCAAGGTTTCGTTGTTTTCGATTTTCACATCCACTATTTTATCACCTTCCATTAAAGGCACTAGCTTAGGTTGTATGAAACCCATGTATGGCGCTACATTTAGTTTCTCCATGCGCTCATGAACTTCTTTCAATAATGCTTGATCCACTTTCACTCCGTAGTTTTCTACTAAATTTTTTCCTGCATTGAAATCTCCTTCCGATTTCATTCGTTGAATTTCCTTTAACAATTGGCCAAACAAATCGCGAAGCTTATTGTAATCGTTTATCTTGAAGTAAGTTTTTCCATCTTTGCTCACGCACTCTATAACGTTGTCTTTCTTTCCTTTCTCAAACACCCATGCAGCGTTCATTTGACGGTTACGCATATGAGCTTCTTCCAAATTATCGCCTGGCTTAATGCGGAACAACTGAGTCATCAGGCCATTCATAATGTAGTAATCGTATTGTGCTTTACCTACTTCAATAGAAGGACTAACGCCAATGTCAATCAGTTTTTGATCCATGATATAGTAAAGCCCCACTAGGTCAGCACGTGCTTCTTCCAAAGTACCTGCATAGTTTTTAAGTGTCACATCAGGAGTTGCAATGCCTTTGTTTATTTGTCCTGAGGCATGTCCTATTACTTCGTGCATGTCTGTTTCCAAATCTCCACTTAATGGTCCATATTTCGAAACACGATCTTTTACTTCTTGACTTGCTCCAAACTCAACAATGGTAGGGCTTTTAGCACGGGCAAAATTATATGAATAAACAATGTTGCTCAACGATACCGATTTAGAACCATGCGATTCTCTTATCCATTCTGAGTTCGGAAGGTTGATGCCTATTGGTGTTGAAGGAGCATTGTCGCCAGCTTCTCCAATCACGGTGATTACTTTTGCAGAAATCCCTTTCACTGTTTTCTTTTTGTGCACATCTGCAATAGGCGAATGATCCTCGAACCACTGAGCTTCCTTAGCGATAGCAGCAATGCGTTTGGTAGCTTCCATATCTTTCATCGAAACTACAGATTCGTATCCACCTTTCTTCTGCATCGCATCATGATACACTTCAATGAAACCATTTACTACATCTACTCTCGAAGCTGTGTCAGTCACCCAACTCACAGAGTAGTCGTCAAAGTCTTTCAAATCGCCACTTTTGTAGAATTTAATCAAAGCCATCAAAGTGGTTTTCTGAACTTCGTTCTCCGCTACAGTACTTGCTTTTTCGAGCCAATAAACTATTTTATCGATAGCAGCACCGTACATTCCTCCACTCTTCCATACTTTCTCCACCATCTTACCGTTCTCCATCATCAGCTTCGAATTCAAACCCCACATAGGTTGTTCTTTCACATCCTTCTTAATCAAGCCAGCATAATAGGTTTCCGCTTGTTTTTGAGTAACACCTTCGTAGAAATTTCCAGCAGAAGCTTTTACAATATCAACATTGGCGCTCAAATCAACAGCTTTGGGTGCCACCTTTGGGTCGAACATTATCGGTTCTAACATTTTTGTAAACTCTTCCTCTTTCATTCCTTCTAAGGGAAGTTTCGAATTATCCGATTTGCTGATTAATTCTTTGAAATACTCGAACTTGAAATCAGGCAACATTTTGGCATTGCTGTAATGATGGTGAATACCGTTCGCAAAGAAAACACGTTGGCAATATTCTATAAACTTTTTGTAGTCTTCCGTGTTTTTATCTCCTGTATAGGTGGTAAGTATGGTTTCAATAGTTTTTCTGATCCAAAGGTTGTACTTGTATTTCTGATCCCAGGCCATGTCTCTTCCACAAAGTCCCGCTTCGTATAAGTAATAGGCAAGTTCTTTTTGTTTAGTACTTAAGTCGGCAAATCCTGGTACGTCATAGCGTAGCACTTGGATATCAGCAAATCGGTCAGCCATAATTTCTGTTGGTATAGCCACTACAGAATCTTTCTTTTGTACGGTCTGTTCTGTTTTCTTTTTACCATTAGAACACGACATAATGCTTGCTGATAAAAGCAATGACGCGATGTAAAATTTATTCATTTTCATTTTTTTGATATATTAAGTTAATTATTGTGATTCGGATCGAAGCGTAAAAGTAGGAAAAAATCACTTGCCACAAAGATGGATTAATAAACTTAAACTGAGATTTGTCATGTCACCAGAACACAAAAAATAGCCACAACTAAATGTTATGGCTACCTTAAAGTATAAAGGATATTGAATCATTTATAAAATCAATATACTCGACTCAAAAAAGAAAGTGATTTTTCCGCTTTATCCGGCTATCGTAAGAATTTTTCCGCTTCTTGTTACCGTATATTTTTTTAATGGGGCAGGAGGTGGACCTCCTGTTAAATTTCCACTATTGTCGAACGTACCACCATGACAAGGACATACAAACCTATGACCGCTCGGATTGAAATAGACATCACATCCTGAGTGTGTGCATCTCTGTGCCACAGCGATGAAGGTTCCTCCATCATTGGCTACTACAACGAGATTTGACGATATTGCACCTCCTGCAGTATTCAGCGAATTATTGGCAGGTTGTGATAGATCAATGTTGAAATTTACGGTTGGTCCCTGTGGGGTGGTAGATGTTGAATTACTTTTCTTGCAACTTTCCACGAATAGTGTTGAGCCCACAACACCCAGCCCGTAAAGGGCTCCTGATGTTTTTAAGAATTTTCTTCTATCCATAATGACTTTTTTAATAATACGATTACTTTAATTTTACTTGCAAACATCGTTTGAATTGATTCCAACTACTATAAAAGTAGTGTATTACACTTAATTGAATAGTTGAGAATGGGTTGTTGTGTTAAAAATCGTATCTGTTTTTTGTGCTGATATCTCTTTTGATGTACAAAGATACATCTGTTTTAAATGTAAACTCCAAAAAAGAGGCTAATCAATCATTTCTTGCGATATGATGATTGCTGCGGTTTAGCCATAGCTTTATAGATTTATTCAGTATGAGTCTTCGAAGAATTCGAAACCAGATGAAGAATTTCTTTCAATTCAAGTTCGGTAAGATACTTCCATTGGCCAGTTGGAATATCAAGGTGAATATTCATGATTCTGATTCGTTTCAGTTTCGTTACCTTGTAACCAAAACGTTGACACATCCTTCTGATTTGCCTATTCAGCCCTTGTGTAAGCACAATTTTGAACGAACATTTCCCCTTTTGTTCTACTTTACATTTATTTGTCATGGTACCTAACACAAGCACTCCGTTACTCATGCCTTCAATAAAACCGCGTTTTATAGGCTTGTTCACGGTCACCAAATATTCTTTCTCATGATTGTTTTTCGAGCGCAAAATTTTATTCACTATGTCACCATCACTCGTTAATATAATGAGTCCTTCACTATCTTTATCAAGTCTTCCTATTGGGAAAATGCGTCTAGGGAATTTGATATAATCAATAATATTGTCTTTTTCAAGTTCTGTATCGGTGGTGCAAACAATGCCAACAGGCTTGTTGAAGGCAATGTAAACGTGCCTTTCAGCTGAGTCGCTTATCGTTACACCATCCACCTTTACTTCGTCATTCATGGTTATTCTCAAACCTATTGCAGCAGGTACTCCGTTCACCGTTACTTTTCCTTCACCTATTAAAGTGTCAGCTACTCTGCGAGAGCAATACCCTACTTCTGATAAATATTTGTTTACGCGTACAGTTTTAATGTCTTCCATGTTGAGTGTGTTTATGAAAAAGATTCTTGTTTTGTTTATTTTTGATTTAGACTTTTATTATAGTTATTCAATGCTTTTACAATTTAGCATGACTCTCATTCGTGTTTTATCAAACTAAGTGCAACCCAAATTCAATTGCATAAATTATAATCACCCTTAATCTTTAAGAATACTCTGGCTAATGAATCCAAATAATTGTTTTGCTGTTGTTGGTTTTTCTATTGTACTCATTAAATTATTAAATTCATGTAGATTGATATAGTTATGTAATTTGGTCATGTCTTCATCCGACAATTCTTTAAATGCCATACTCCAATTTGGAAAAATTTTCTTTTCTACTCGCTCTTGATGAATAAGTGTTACATGCGAATGTCGTTTGTCTTTGCATAACACTTCAAAAAAATCGAGAATAACTTTCTCATCCCCTTCAAGTATTTGTAAGAATTCTTTGTTGTGATAAAGCAAGCATCCACTTATACTATGTTTCGAACTAAACTCTCGCGATTGAATAAGTATTTTGATAATGTCTTGTGAAGTCAAGTCATCAACGGCAAAACTATTAAATATCAATTCGAAATACATGGTTTTGAATTTGACTGCGAAAGTACCACTTATTTTGTTTTGTTTTTTATTCGAAGGAGGTTTCAAAAACATGAATTATGTCATAATTTGAACTAGAAAAATATGTATAGAAGCGTTGCCTTCAATTTCATTTTTTATCAGCATCAACTTTCCAACCCTCAAAGCTATTAAAACAACATCTCTCCTATTGCCTTTTTGTCATTATCTTGGTTGTTTGTTGCCTCGTTTTATTAAAAATATTTAAAACTCTTCAATATTTATCAACGAATAATTATTCACGTGTTTATTATCCTTAATTTCGTCAACTGAAAAACCCTCGTAGAAAAGAAAATGGTTTTCACAAGATTTTAATTACTCAATTACATAATTCAAAAATGTCAGGAAACACCTTTGGATCACTTTTTAGATTGACCACTTTTGGCGAATCACATGGCTCGGCTATAGGTGGCATCATCGATGGTTGTCCTGCTGGTTTGTCAATAGATTTTGAATTTATTCAACACGACCTTAATAGAAGAAAACCTGGTCAATCTAATCTTGTTTCACAGCGTTTCGAAAGCGATAAAGTTGAATTTCTTTCTGGTATCGTGGATGGACAAACTATAGGAACCCCAATTGGTTTTATCATCAAAAACGAAAATCAGCATCCCGAAGATTACAACCACATCAATGATGTTTATCGTCCTTCTCATGCCGATTATACTTACGATGCAAAGTATGGTATGCGAGACAGTCGTGGAGGAGGTCGTTCTTCTGCACGTGAAACAGCTTCAAGGGTAGTAGCCGGAGCAATTGCAAAATTAATATTGAAGAAATTTGGGGTAAGCATCAATGCATATACCTCACAAATTGGCGAAATTTCTTTACAAAAGGATTATCATCAATTAGACCTTTCTAAAATCGAATCAAACGATGTTCGGTGTCCCGATGATTTGGTAGCCGCAGAAATGATAAATTGCATTGAACTAGTTAGAAAAGCTGGCGATACCATCGGAGGGGTGATTAGTTGTGTTATCAAAGGTACACCCGTTGGTCTTGGTGAGCCTGTCTTTGATAAGCTTCATTCGGATTTAGGAAAAGCCATGTTGAGCATCAATGCTGTGAAGGGTTTTGAATATGGAAGTGGATTTGATGGTGCCAAGATGACAGGAAGCGCTCACAATGATTTGTTCATTCCTAAACACAATCAGGATGGAAATCAAAATTCACCTCTTACAAAAACTAATCATAGTGGTGGTATTCAAGGTGGAATAAGTAATGGAGAAGATATTTATTTTAGAGTTGCTTTTAAACCAGTAGCTACCATCATGCAAAACCAAGAAACAATAAATTCGAAAGGTGAAGCCACTGAGATGAAAGGCAAGGGGCGTCACGATGCATGCGTATTACCTCGTGCAGTGCCAATTGTAGAAGCTATGGCAGCACTTGTAATTGTCGACCATCTTTTTAAAAATAGAAATTCAAAAATTTAATATTAATAAAACAAACCAATGACAAAAGAACCTAAAAAGAAAAAAAGTTTAATTCGTAGAATTCTTAAATGGACAGGTATTACTTTTTTAGTACTCATTATTCTTATCATACTTGCTCCTTTTGTGTTCAAGAAACAAATTATTCAATTTGCTAAAGACGAAGCCAACAATAGTCTGAATGCCAAAGTGAATTTTGGTGAATTCGATTTGACAATAATAAGTTCGTTTCCCGATTTCAAACTTTCGGTAAACGATATTTCGGTTGCCAACATTGGCGATTTTGATGGTGATACCTTATTAAGTGCAAAAAATCTATCGGTAGGTTTAAACTTGATGAGTGTTATTAAAGGAGATAATTATAAAATTAATTCGATCTCTATCAATCAACCTCGTATTCATGCTTTGGTATTAAAGAACGGAAAATCGAATTGGGACATCACCAAACCTTCTACCGACCCAGCTAAACCTGAAGCGCCAAAGGAGCCTTCGAAATTTAAAATGACTTTAAAGAAGTTCGAAATAAAAAATGGCTATGTTGTTTACAACGATGCTTCAATGGCCATGAAAACAGAATTAGCCACTCTTAACTTTACCTTGAGTGGCGATTTTACTTCTGATAATTTCTTACTTAAAACATTAACCGAGATTGAGAAATTCAGCTTGAGTTATGGTGGTATTACATACATGAACAAGGTAAACACACGCTTGAAAGTTGATTTGGATGCCGACATGCCTAATTTTAAATTTACGTTTAAGGAAAACGAATTCTCTTTCAACGAACTTACACTTGGCTTGGATGGATACTTTGCTATGCCGAAAAAGGACATGGACATGGATTTGAAATTCAAAGCAAATCAAACAGAGTTTAAAAACATCCTTTCGCTTATTCCTGGAGTATATACCAAAGATTTCAAAGACGTAAAGACATCAGGAACCTTAGCATTGAATGGTTTTGCAAAAGGAATTTACAACGATAAGAAACTCCCTGCTTTCGGAGTAAAGTTGTTGATTGCAAACGCCATGTTTCAGTATCCTTCATTGCCTAAATCCGTTAATAATATTCAAGTTGACTTAGCTGTGGATAATAAAACAGGATTGACCGATGCAACCGTAATTGATTTAAATAAATTTCACGTGGAGATGGCTGGGAATCCTGTCGATGCTACTATGCACATTTCTACACCAGTTTCAGATGCCAATATTGCTGCGCAGATAAAAGCAAAAATAAACCTTGCTTCTGTTAAAGATGTGGTGCCAATGGAAAAAGGCGATAACCTCACAGGTACTGTTAATGCTGACATTAAAATGAAAGGCCGAATGAGTTCTATCGATAAGAAGGAATATGAAAAGTTTGATGCGCAAGGAAATCTAACCATCGAAAACATGGATTATAAATCAGCCACATTGAATTACCCGACACAAATCACAAAACTAGCTTTGGCCTTTTCTTCTAAATTTGTCGAGTTGACTCAATTGTCTGCAAAGGTAGGTCGTAGCGATTTTCAATTGGATGGTCGTATTGATAACTTCCTACAATATGCTTTGAAGAACGAACTTCTGAAAGGAAACTTTAACTTAAAATCATCCTTAATTGATTTGAACGAGTTTACTTCTTCCGAACCAAGTCAGCCTGCAGCGCCTGCTAAAACAGATACCACCAAAATGTCGGTGGTAGAAGTGCCTTCTAACTTAGATGTTAAATTGAATGCAACCATCAACAAACTTAAATACGACAATCTGGACATCACTAATATTTCGGGTGGAGTAGGAGTAAAGGATAGCAGGTTGAGTTTAGATAAACTTCGAATGGAGATGAAACAATTAGAAGGAACCATGATGCTTTCAGGTGTATATAGTACACAGAACATCAAAAAACCTACTGTTGATTTTGATGTTGATATTGCAAACTTCGACATCCCTAAAACCTTTACCACTTTTGCAACAGCGCAAAAGCTGGCTCCTATTGGTAAGTATGCTAAAGGTAAATTCGGAACCACTATGAAATTTGCTACTGCCCTCGATCAACACATGTCGCCCGATATAAAAACACTTGCTGGTGGTGGTAAGTTAGAAACCAAGAGTGTTGAAGTGGATGGCTTCGAACCATTGAATAAACTTGCCGATGCATTAAAACAACCTAAATACAAAAAGTTGACTTTTGAAAATATAAATGCAACTTATGAGTTCAAGGATGGTAGAGTGCTTGTTCACGAAATGCCAATTAAATCAGGCAACATCACTGGTAAAGTAAAAGGTTCAACAGGTTTTGATCAAACAATTGATTACAACTGGAACTTAGAAATTCCTACTGCTGAGCTAGGTTCGCAAGCTAACGCACTTGCTGGTAATCTTCTCGATCAAGCCAACAAAAAAGCAGGAACTAGTGTGAAGATGCCTGATAAGATTAAAGTGAATGCTACTTTCGGTGGTACTATCACCAAGCCAACCATAAAATTAGGAAATATGAATAGTGGCGAATCGGTGAAAGACCAAGTGAAAGATGTGGTGAACAAAGGAGTTGATTTAGCAAAAGATAAAGCCAAAGAAGAGTCGGATAAAATTATGCGCGATGCACAAGCACAGGCTGATAAGTTGAAGGCCGAAGCTCAAGCATTGTCGGACAAAACACGAGCCGAAGGTTATGCTGCTATTGATAAAAATATTGAGAACATTGGCAATCCTATTGCAAAAATGGCTGCCAAAGCAGGCGCTCCTGCTGCAAAACAAGAGGTGGATAAAAAGGCGCAGAAAATTGTGGATGAAGCCAACAACAAAGCCAATGACATTATGAATAAAGCAAAGATTGAATCGGATAAAAAATTAGCTCACTAATTGGGTGACGTTTTAATCGATAGTAATAATGCTTTGTATTCTGTACTTTTAATTGTGTTTTAATAATTATGAATTATAATAAATTTATCTTTTTCTTACTTTGCTTTCTATCCATCAATGCTTTTTCGCAAGACGAGAAACCTTGTCAGGTGATTGAAAATGCTAAGGCCTTAAAGCTTTACCAACAAGGCATTGATAAGAAAAATAAAAAAGAAGAGCGTCTCGACTTCCTAAAAAAAGCACTTGACTTAGAGCCCGATTATGTGGATGCTAATTTTGCTTACGCTGAAGAAAAGATTAAAACACTTATTTATTTAAATGCTTCGTTTAAACCTACCGAAGAGTATTTCAAAAAGGTTATTCAAATTTGTCCCAACTACCATTCCGATGCCTATTATTACTTAGGGTTTATTTATTACGAAGAGGAAAAATGGGATAGCTGCATGAAATACCTCAAAGGATTTCAAAACTACAAATCGGATGACGACACCAAATTCAATAAGAATTATCCTGCATTTTTATCGCAAGCAAAAGACATGATTTCGTATGCAAAAGTGTATAACGAAATTTTTGCTCATCCTGTTCCCTTCGATCCAAAGCCTGTTGAAGGCATCTCTACCGACCGTGACGAATACCTCCCTATCATTTCGCCTGATGACGAGATGATGCTCTTCACCCGAAGAATGCCTTATAAGAGCCGAAATGGAATAGTGGGCGAAACGTTCGACAACGAAATAGAAGTCTTTAGTCTTAGCAAACGCGATGCTTCCACTCATAAATTCCCCAAAGGAAGTCAAATGCCTAGTCCGTTCAACGAAGGCGGAAACGAAGGTGGTGCCACCATTAGTATTGATAATAAGCATTTATATTTTACAGCATGCAAAGATGAAAAAGGAGCTGTGGCCAATTGCGATATTTATTATTCCGATTTTGTAGATGGCGAATGGACCAAGCCTCAGAAAGTAGAAGGAATAAACGACCCTGTCTTTTGGGATTCGCAACCAACCCTTGCTTCCGATGGTAAAACACTTTATTTTGCTTCCGATAGAAAAGGTGGTTACGGTGGTGTCGACTTGTACGTTACCACTCGAAACGATATTACCCATCAATGGAGCAAACCCGAGAACCTTGGCAAAACCATTAATACCAATGGTGACGAAAAATCGCCTTTCATCCATTCCGATTTTCAAACACTTTATTTTTCTTCCAATGGTCTTCCCGGTGTAGGTGGTTTCGATATTTTCTTGACCCGAAAAAACGAAAAAGGAGCTTGGACAGAACCCAAAAACCTGGGTGTTCCTATCAATACCAATTCTGACGACCTTGGCTTTTTTGTTAGTACTGACGGCCATCTGGGCTACTTTGCCTCCAACTCGCATTCGCAGATGAAAAACAAATCCATAGGTGGATACGATATTTATTCCTTCGATTTGTACAAAGAAGCACGCCCTGACGAGGTAGCCTTTATTCGTGGCAAGGTAGAAGATTTGGGCAATGCCGAATCGAAAAAGTTTGATGTGGAAGTAAAAGATGCGACCACAAAAAAATCTACTAAAGCCATGGTCGATACCATCACAGGCGAATATTCGGTGGTGGTTGATATGAAGGTAAAGCACGATTTAATAGTAGAAGTAAAAAGCGACAACTATGCATTTAGTTCGCAACTCATTGCCAAAGACTCTATCCAAAATGCAAAACCCGTAAAAGTAAAACTCACTGCCGACACCATCAAAGTAGGCCAAACCTATTTGCTCAACAATATTTATTATTCGTCCAACTCAGCAGTGCTCGATCCGCGTTCCAACATTGTTATCGAAGAGTTTGTGGCCTTTCTCAAAGCTCACCCTACACTCAAAATAGAGATACATGGCCACACCGACAACGTAGGTAACGAAAAAGCCAACCTCGCCCTTTCCACCGACCGCGCCTTCACCGTGCGAGATGTGTTGCTTGCCCGCGGTATAGAAGAAAACCGACTGATTGCTTTCAAAGGTTTCGGAGCTAGCAAAGCCATTGCGGATAATACCACCGAAGCAGGAAGAGCAAAAAACAGACGGACTGAGTTTGTAATCGTTAGTAAATAATAATTCTTTTTTTTAGAGCGTTTTACCTTTGCCAAAGTTTGGGAAAGTTTTTTTAAAGTGAAAGTTGGGTGACTATATGCGACCTAATTATTGGCACGAGTTGAAAACTAGCCAGTGGGTGTGATTAATTGTGATAGCTAAGTGCTGAAGGTGTGCCAAAGTGAAAAAAGTGACAAATTGGCGTTGATTTTTGCCAAAATGGCATAAATCGAGAAAATGAGGGGAGCTAAATGGTCCACAATGGACGCAAAGAGGTGCACAATGCCCGCAAAGAGGTGCACAATGAACGCAAAGAGGTGCACAATGGACGCAAAATGTTCCACAATGCCCGCAAAGAGGTGCACAATGAACGCAAAATGTTCCACAATGAACGCAAAGAGGCGCACAATGGACGCAAAATGTTCCACAATGGACGCAAAGAGGCGCACAATGGACGCAAATTTATGAAACATATGGGTACACGGTAGCTCCACAAGAGAGGGGGAGAAAGGTGACGGTGTGGGGAAGACCTCACCCCCGGCCCCTCTCCAAAGGAGAGGGGTGACGGAGTAGGACTTACTAGAGAATTAGAAGGAATACCAATCCCGAAGGGGTCGTGACAGGTAACGAAGAGTGATGCGCTTGATAAATGCACCTGATTGAACTGGAAATCCTTTTTCTTTGACCTTTTCGGGCAAAGAAAAAGATTGGAAGGGAAAGCAGGAGGAAAGGAAACGAAGAGTGAGAAACTGCCTGCCCTAAATTTAGTTGTTGGTTGTTAGTTGTTAGTTGTTGGTTGTTGGGGCTTCAACTCTGCTAGGTGACCGATTGAGACTTCGCTCACGCAAGAGAAGATAAAACAAATAACTGAAGCAACTAAAGCTAAAATCATTAGTTTTGCGTCTTCATTATAACAAAAACAGAACATGAACGAAATCAAAACATTTATATCCGACAATCTATCGGGTTTTTCGCCAAAGGCTATTCCAAGTTTTATCTTTAGTTTTTTGGTATGTGCCCTGCTATCCTTTCTTTTAGGCCGATTGTATGTAAAGTTTGGCAATTCGCTATCGAATAGAAAAGCTTTTGCTCGCAATTTTATGATACTTGCCATTACTACGATGTTCATTATAGCTGTAGTGAAATCATCGTTGGCTCTTTCGCTTGGTTTGGTGGGTGCTTTATCCATTGTTCGTTTCCGTTCGGCTATCAAAGAACCTGAAGAACTTACTTATCTTTTTCTTACCATTTCTATTGGTTTGGGATGCGGTGCAGGATTATCGATACTTACTATTGTGGCGTTTGTTGGGTTCACGTTGGTTATTTGGTTCAACAATCGATTGAAAAAAGATTTAGAGTCGCAAAGCATTTACCTCACCATCACGAGCAACGAAGCTAGTAAAGTGGACTTAAGTAAAATAATAGAAGCCTTGAAAAAGCATTGTACCTCCATCAAGCTAAAACGTACGGATGAAAATGCAAGTTCGATAGAGGCTTCGTTTTACATCGAGTTGGATGGTATCGAACAATTGGAATTGACAAAGAATGAATTGAAAAATATTCACTCATCGGTGTCGGTAACCTTTATGGATAATACCCGCGATTTCTAAAGGAGTATATGTCGTCCTCAAGTTCTTCGCCCGCTCAAGAATTGCGATACGAACGCAAATTTCTTGTAACTGATTATTCGGCTTCGGAAATAGAGCAGATGTTAAAATACCATCCTGCTGGTTTCAAAGAATTGTTTTATCAGCGAAGAATCAATAATATTTATTTCGACACTTTGGGTTTCGAAAGTTATTATGGAAATGTGGAAGGCGATACCGAACGCTCCAAAACTCGTATCCGTTGGTATGGCGATACGTTCGGGGCAATTAATAAATCAACCTTAGAATTTAAAATCAAGAGCGGATTGCTCGGCAAGAAGAACACATTTGCTTTGTCGCCATTCACTGTAAATATTAATTTCTCGAAACAAGAGATTGTGCAGGTGCTAAGCACTGGCAATGTGCCTACACAAATTAAAAATAATTTATTGTCGATGCAGCCTTCGTTGCTGAATAGTTACATTCGAAAGTACTTTATATCGGATGACAAAAAGTTTCGACTTACTATCGACCAAGAGCTTTCGTATTATCGAATTGCTTATTTCGGAAATACATTTTTAAACAAATCAGTCGACCACCGTTCGGTGGTTGTGGAATTGAAATACGATGCCCAATATGAAACCACAGCAAAGGAAATAGGGAATCATTTGCCTTTTGCCATGACCAAAAATTCTAAGTATTTGCAAGGAATCGAGCGTGTATTGTTTTAATAATTGTTATGAAAACAATTTTAAAAACTACAAAAAGAATTAGTCCTAAAGCGTTCGTCATTGTTGCTTTTATTCTTGTTTCAATTACATGTATTCTTTTTTACTCCATTAAAGTTTCTTCCATACCCATCCTTAAAAGTGTAGTTTTTACTCTAGATGAAAAGCTAGCTTTACCTAAATGTTCTCTTGTAGGAGGATTTTACAAATCGCCCATCATCGTTTCTCTATCACCTGCTAATCCCGATTTAGAAGTATACTATACGCTTGATGGAACGGAGCCAACGTCTAAATCAATCAAATACAAATCGCCCATTCTGATAACCAATCAAACTGACAAGCCGAATAGACTATCGGTAATACCTACCTCACCACGATGGAAACCTCCTATTGGTAATGTTTTTAAGGGGACTATTCTTAGGGCAATTAGTGTGGATAAAAACAACTTCAGAAGCAGCGAATTGATTCGCTCTTTCTTTGTGGATGAAAAAGGCAACAAACGTTATACCTTCCCGGTTGTGTCGATTACCGTAAATGAAAAAGATTTATTTGGGTATGAAAAAGGAATATATGTGCTTGGGAAACGTTTTTCGGATAAGGATAATTATGTGCAAAAAAATGTTCCACTATATTCTCCTTGGTTTTATTATCCAGCCAATTATACCATACGTGGTGAAAATGCAGAACGAAAAGGGAATTTGGAATTCTATGAACCTAGTGGTCAACTCGGTTTCGAAACTAAAGTAGGGATTAGAATAAACGGAAATGCTACACGAGGATTCGCACAAAAATCGTTACGTATCAATTTTAAAGAAAAGGATAAGGCAGGCATCAACTACCCGATTTTTCCATCCAACGAGATTACAAAATTCAATTCAATCATTCTTCGCAACTCTGGCAATGATTGGGATAAAACCATGTTTCGCGATGCTTTTATGCAGTCGTTAATTAAAAGTACACACGTAGATTTACAAGATTTTAGGCCATCTATTGTGTTTGTGAATGGAGAGTATTGGGGCATTCATAATATTAGAGAACGTCAGGATGAATATTACTTGGCCAATAAATACAACTTAAATCCAGATAGTATTACCATCCTTGAATTGACAAATAGTCTGAAAAGAGGGCAAATGAAATCTCGAGCTATGTTCACAGAATTACTTCAGTTTCTCAAAAAGGAAGACTTATCAAATGACAAAAATTATGAATATATAATCTCGAAAATAGATATTGAAAGTTTTATCGATTTTGTCATTGCGAATGTTTATTTTTGCAATTCGGATTGGCCTGATAACAATGTGAAGTTTTGGAGGGCCGATTCTCAAAAGTTTGATGAGAACAGTGTTGCAAAAGATGGAAAATGGAGGTGGATGCTTTATGATACTGATTGGGGGTTTGGTTATACAAACAGGCATGGATATAACATGGATTTGTTAAATAATGCCACCATTGTTGGAAGTGTTGGGGTTGTTTTTAGTTCACTAATGAAAAACAAATCCTTTGCAACAAAATTCACTTCAACTTTTGAGAACTATTTAAATACCATTTTTAAAACAGAGTTTGTTTTGAAAAGAATTGACGAGTTCGATAAGTTGTATTCTCCAGAGATGAGTGAGAACATAAATAGATGGCGTGTTGTTGGTGATATGAAAAAATGGAAAGAGAATGTGGAGGAATTAAGGGTGTTTGCTAAAAAGCGCCCCTTAATACAAATAACACAACTAAATAGTTTTCTGAAATTATCGGGAACGGATAGAATAACGTTAAAATGAAAGTGGTTATAAATATTAACACAATACAATTTACAAATAATGCTAAGCTATTATAAAGAAAATACTCAGTTGTTTCTTGTATTGTTTATTTGGCTTGTGGTAGGTATATTGGGTGGGCCAGTGTCTTATGTTTTGGTACCGATGACCATGTTCCTAATGCATAAACAAGGTATGTTTGAGGAATTATTGATAGGGTACTTCTTTGTCTTAATACTCTCCGACAGTTTAGAAACTCAATTGCTATTCGCCAAGAATCTAAAAAATGTGTACATCTCAATGCTTGCGATTTTCTTTTTTTTGGATACAAGTAGCTTTTATCCATTAAATAGATTGTATAAAACATATCTGCTGTTTTTCCTTTTTTCTATTTTTACTCTTACTTTTAGTCTTAGGGATCCATTTATTATTGTAGCTATTCAAAAAACAATTTCATACATCCTTTCGTTTCTTATAGTGCCCAATTTAATTACTAAATTGTTTCGTGAAGACGGTGTTGAGTTTTTAAAAAGAATGGTATACTTCATTTTTAATACTTTGCTTATTGGTTTTGTATTAAAATTGGTGGCGAATAATATTGCATCGATTGATTCAGGCAGGTTTCGAGGAGTGTTTGGAAATCCCAATGGATTAGGGATGTATGTTTTTTTATTCTTCATAATAGTTTTTGTTTTGAATGATTTTTATCCTAAGTTGTTTTCAAAAACGGAAAATATTTTGATTTACGCTTGTATATTATTGTCAATGTATTTAACTCAATCACGTAATGCACTTATTGGGATCATCATATTTTACGTTTTTCAACGTTTTTTTAGCTTGTCGCCTATACTAGGATTTATGTTGTTTGTGATTGTATTGTTCGTTTCAGAGGTTATTAATAACAATTTAACCTCAATTATAATTAAGCTCGGTTTGGGCGGTTTTTTTCGTGTCAAAACATTGGATAATGGAAGTGGACGTTACATCGCTTGGGCATTTGCTTGGAAACAAATCCAACATAATTTTTTTATCGGGAAAGGGTTTTCGTATAATGAATATTATATGAGACTTCACTATCATCAGCTTAACAAAATGGGGCATCAAGGAGGAATTCATAATTCTTTTCTTACTTTTTGGATGGATCAAGGATTAATTGGACTTATCATTTATTTGAGGTCGTACATAATGATGTTTATTAATGCTGCAAGAAAGACGAAGTTTTCGTTTCCTATCATGTTCGCAATATCTTTTACAGCATTTTTTGAGTCTTGGTTAGTCGGTTCTTTAAGCGCTTTTGCATTTTTGGGGCTATTTATTTTTACACTAATAACGAGTGATGAAATCATCCCTGTGGATACAACTGATGAAACAGAGCCAACAAATTATATGGTAGTCCAAAATGTTAATTAGAGGAAAGGCACCACGACTCTCTTTTTTAAAAAATTCTCGAAAAAAGTTTTCGTTAAGGATTTTTATACTGATTTGTTTGTTGGGTTGTTGCTTCACAATTCTTAAAATTTCCAATACAAAAGTAAGAACATACGGCTATACAAGTTCTTGGGATTTTGCAAAAACTGTAATCTCAAATTACTTTAATGGAATGAATGCTCAATGTGAGAAAGTTTCAATTGAGATAAAAGACAAAGATTATAAGTTGCTAGAGAAAAATAGAGCAAGAGCACTTGAAAGGAATTTAATAATTAATAATATTGATGGAGAATATGTTCCTGCTACATTTCAATATAAAGGTAATAAGATAAAAATAAAATTACGTTTAAAAGGCCATATGACAGATCATTTGCAAGATGATAAATGGTCGTTTCGTATCAAAATAGAAGATAATAATTCCTTTTTTGGAATGAAAAAATTTTCAATTCAACACCCTGGAACTCGCGGATATATTTATGAATGGATATACCATGAGTTAATGAAACAAGAAGATATTATTGCATTACGTTATAAGTTTATTAACGTGTCAGTGAATGGTCGCGATTGGGGTGTATACGCTGTGGAAGAGAATTTTGATAAGGCTCTAATAGAAAACAACAATCGAAAGAAGGCTCCCATTCTTAGATTTAACCCTGATTTGTATTGGGTGGATCGTTATAATGAATTGCTTCATACAAAACCAATAAACGAATTCTCTTCCTATTATTCTGCGAATTTCGAGGCTTTCGATGAGAAGAATCTGCTAGCTGATTCGAGTCAACAAAAATATTATTTAAAGGCTATTGCACTTGTTGATGGACTAAGGAGTAAAAAATTATCTGTTGAACAAGTTTTTGACATTGACAGATTGGCTAGGTTTCATGCTATTATAGACTTGGTTGGGGGAGAACATAGCATAGATTGGAGTGATACCAAATACTATTATAATCCAATTACAGAGAAGCTTGAGCCGATTTCATATGAAAGTTTTTCCGATTTCCCTTTAAGAACTATAGCTGGTTCATACAGATATGTGGAGTTAGATAGTTTAAATGAAAGTTATGATGAATGGCATACCACTTTATTTAGTAATCCTGTTTTTTTTGGTGCTTATGTCCATCAACTTGAACGAATTTCCGAACCCAATTACTTGAATGTTTTTTTTAAGTCAATAGAAAAAGAATTGAATAATAATCTCGCGATTCTTAATAAGGAATTTCCGTACAAGAAATTCAATAGAAACACATATTTCCAAAATCAGTTGATGATAAAAAAAATACTATCTCCCCCTCAAACTTTTCATGCATATTTCAAAGGCAAAGAAAATGGACTTTTACATTTACAATTAGGAGGAATTGAATCTCTACCTTCAGAAATCAAATCCATTTCAATTGGAACAGTAAATTGTAAGGTAAATAAAAGAACAATAATTCCATCGAAACAAAAGAATGATTTCGTTAGATATAAAGATGTTTTTTTCATAATACCAGATGGTCTGAAATGGAATGATAGCATGAAAAGTTCTATTATGGTTAATTATTCTGTTTTAGGTGCATCTATTCTAAAACAAAAGCTAGCTTTTCTATTTCCTCATACTGACGAGGAATTTGTTCGTGATGATTTGCAATATGAGAAAGGTAACATTAACGAGTTTCCGTCTATTGAAGTCAACGAACAATCCAAAACAATTTTGTTTAAGGATAAGAAAGTCGTTATTACCCATGATTTAATTATACCGAAAGGCTATTCAGTTTATTCGACTTCAGGCTTGGTGATTGATATAAGGACTCATGCAAAGATAATAACGCATTCGCCTTTCTATTTCAAAGGACAAGAGGATGAAGCAATTCAAATAGGAACAAGTGATTCAACAGGTCAAGGCATAGAATTCATTCATTCTCAATCTTCGATTTTTGAAAATGTTATTTTCTCGGGATTCAGCAAGATTGAAGATAAACAATGGGAAAGGAAGGGAGCCATCACAATGTATGAATCAAATGTAGATTTTAAGGATTGTAGTTTTGTCAATATACATGCTCAAAGTGTAATTAATTTTATTCGATCCAATTTTAAATTAAGATTCTGTTCGTTTTTAAATATAGATAATTCCGTGCTAAAAATTGAATACTCTGAAGGCGAGATCATAAACTCGGTTTTCGAACAATGCAAATATAACGCGATGGATATTCTTCAATCGAAGCTGAAGCTTAATTCTGTGAGTTTAGTAGATATTAAAAATGTCGCTTTGTTTTGCAGAGGTGGTTCTCAAATCAATTCGAATGATTTGAAAATTAAGAATGCAGGAATAGCTGTCGTTGGATTAAATTCAGCTGATTTGAATTTTAATTTAGTTTCTATATACAATGCTAATTATGGTATTGTTGCATTCAAAAATAAACATGGATATGGTTCTCCACGAATTACCATCAAGAATGTTGAGTTGAAGAGTGTAAAAAATAATTACTTAATAGAAACAAACTCAAGCATCGTTGTCAATGGCGGTGAAGTAAAAGATTATAAAGATAATGTTGAAGAAAGGGTCAAAGAGTATTGTAAATAGGAGTTGTAGGGGCTACTTGATTTTATTTTTGGTTCTTTCTGTTTACAGTAAGGCGCAGGTTGTTTCTCCTTTTAATAATCTAACAGTTAGTGATTCATCAGAAAATTACACTTTTTTGGTGAGTGGCCATTTTCATGGCGCTTCCACAAGTTTATCTACCTTTCCTGCGTCCACTTTGTTAGCAAATATTGATACTATCAATACGTTGCATTCACTTTTTCTAATGAGTCTTGGCGATTTGTTTTTAGATGTTAACGAAAATTATTTGACTCACTATAAGGTAAGTCTATTTGATAAGCTTAAAATGCCTTTGTTAAATTCCGTTGGAAATCACGACTTATCAAGAAATATATACGAAAAAAAATTCGGCAAGACGTTCTTTTCTTTTATTCATAAAACCGAATTGTTTATTGTTCTTAATACGGAGGAATATGACGGTAGTATAAAAAGTGAACAATTATCTTTTTTTGAAAATGCAATAAATCTCTCAATAAAAGGTAATATAAAAAACATTTTTGTGTTTTCGCATCGACCTATTTGGGCAGAGAGCATTTCAAAATATTCAAAATTGTTTCCGGATAATACACATTCGGATTTTGGTAAAAACAATTTCAAAGAAGAAATTCTTCCAATCCTAAATAAGGTATCGAGTTCAAAAAATATCTACTGGATTTCTGGATCCATGGGAGGAGGTGCCCCTTCTTCTTTTTTCTATGACAAGGATTTAGAAACTAAAATAACGTATATACAGACTGCTATTAGGGATTTGCCAAGAGACGCCATACTACAAGCAAAGATTGAAAATGGAATTGTGACTTTTAAAGGTGTTTCGATTACAGGTCAAAATCTCAAATTGATTGAGGAGTATAATTTAGAATTTTGGGCAAAAAATAATCCACCCGAAAGTGCCTTTAATTACAGATTGATTCCATAT
>CAIWDF010000112.1 GCA_903911435.1 uncultured Bacteroidota bacterium | reverse complement strand
TCCATCACTTAGAAACAACAAAAAACCAAAATAACGATCAATTATTGCAAGAAAACACTCTTCTTTCACATAATTTGAAGGATATTAAGACTGAATTGAAGGAAAATAAAAAGAATTATTTTAATTTCGCATTTCAATCCAAAAGGAAGGCTACAATAGCTCGCATTAACTCAGTTACATTTTATGCTCAAAGAATTAAAATTTAATATTGACCCTGACTATACCAACATTAACATTCATGAGTTAAACAAGCATTTTGACCCTGTTATATTACTTGATTCTAATTCGGAATTCAATAACAAAACCCAAACAAGATATTCTAAACTTATTGCCCTCGGAACATATCAGGAATTCAGAATGACCAAAACTTTGAATATATTTTCTGAACTACAGAAGTTTTATGACAATCGAAACGGATGGTTATTCGGATATTTTACATACGATTTAAAAAATAGAATAGAGAATCTTAATTCGAATAATCTTAACTTGATTAACTTTCCTGAACTAAAACTATTTTCTCCTGAGATCGTTATTCAAATAAATGAAATGGACTTAATTGTTTCCTTCGATGAAGAAATCACCTCTCAATCGATAGCTATTCAAGCTTACAACATGTTATTCGCTGCACCAGAAAAGGATATTATTCTTAGCTCAACAAATTTTGAATTGCAAAAAAAAATAACAAGAGAGCAGTACTTAAATTCAGTTACCCAATTAAAGAATCATATACAAAATGGAGATATTTATGAGATCAATTTTTGCCATGAATTTTTCGCAAAAAATGCAGAAATTGATACAGTTGATACATTTACGAGACTTAATGAAATTTCTCATGCCCCCTTTTCTGCATACTGTAAGTTCAGTAATCACTATTTGCTTTGTGCAAGCCCTGAAAGATTTATACAACGAGTTGGAAACAGAATCGTTTCCCAACCTATCAAAGGAACTATAAAGCGATCGCAAAATCAAATCGAAGATTTACAACTTAAGGAGAAATTGAGAAAAGATGAAAAAGAAAAAATTGAAAACATTATGATTGTTGATTTGGTTCGAAATGACTTGTCAAAAATTGCGAAAAGGGAAACGGTGAAGGTGGATGAACTGTGCGAGATATATAGCTACAAGCAAGTACATCAAATGGTTTCAACAATAAGTTGTGAAATAGAAGATAAATGCAATTTTGTGGACATTATTAGAAGCATGTTTCCGATGGGCTCTATGACTGGGGCACCAAAGGTAAGCGCCATGAAATTAATAGAAAACTACGAAAGCAGTTTACGAGGTTTGTATTCTGGAACTATTGGATATGTCAACCCTGAAGGAGATTTTGATTTTAATGTTATAATTAGAAGTATATTATATAATCAAGAAAACAAGAATTTATCATTCATGGTAGGTAGTGCTATTACTGAGAAATCTGACCCCGAAAGAGAATATGAAGAATGCTTACTTAAAGCAAAAGCTATGCTAGAAGTACTTAGTTATTAGAACCTATGAATTACACTAATGAGTTATTATCAACTTTCTGAGTTGAGCTTGGGAGTTAACATTCAATTGGTCAGACAAATCAATTACTTTACAGATATAAACACCGGAGGGAATATTTTCCGTATCAACTGAATAAATACTAGAATCAATTTTTTCGCTTACAATTTTCTGTCCATAAACATTATAAATTTCAACTAAATAAAACGAACTATAATCATTTCTAATAAAAATATTCAGATTACTATTTGCAGGATTTGGTTGTAAAGAAAAGTTCCAATAAGGATTCGTGTTGAATTCGTTAACAGAAATTAAACTTGCAACCCCGTTAAAAAAAACTACTCCACCCTGGTAGTTACCGATAATTAAATCTGAATATCCATCATTGTTTAAATCAGCAATATTTGGAGCAGTACGAGTTCCTTCCCAAATGTTTTGAAAAAGAGAATCTACCATTTTAAACTGACCATTAATATTATTATCAATACTATCATATAGTCTTAAAAAGCCTGATTCTTCACCAACAAACATTTTGGTGCTACCATTAATTTTAAAAAGGCAAGGATAACTAAAGCCAGTGATATTTGTTCCTCTAACATTGACACCTCCGAAAAAATTACTAGCAGAATCGAGCAATGGAATTGGAGTTACTCCATTTCCGACATTATGAAGATGACTTAATTTTCCGTTTCGCCCCCCGACAATCAAGTCGTTTTTTCCATCATTATCGATATCAAAAATTTGCGGTGCAGCAAAATCTCCAACATCAATAATATTATTACTTACATTTTTCAAATTTATTTGAGTCATTACGAAGTGAGATAATACACCAGAAGTCGTTGAACTAGCAATATTTTCGAAATAAGCTAACTTCCCATCAGAATGGCCAATTATCAAATCCGCATCGCCATCACCATCCATATCACCAAAAGTTGGAATCATAGAATGCATATATATAGTATCTGGAGGGCTAATTGTGTAATTAATGTCAATCACTAATTTACTTAATGGTATTCCTGTATTATCAAATCCGTCATAATCTCTTGATACTAAATGGAACTGTGGATGAGAGGCACTACCTACATTATGAAATTGAGCAATTTTGCTTTTCGGACCTAGAGGATCGAAATATCCAGAATTTCCAATAAACAAGTCCAACAGTCCATCGTTGTCATAATCAAAAAAAACTGGATATGCGCCCTCTCCAACCTCAATCATATTGTCCTGAAGAAAATTGTATTGCTGAAATTGGAAGTTCGGGATTGCATTACTACCGATGTTCTTATAAAACAAAACTGAATTAAAGTCCTCGGAAGCATTTGGGGAATTCGGACTGACAATTAAATCTTTTATACCGTCATTGTCCAAATCTTGATAAAAAGCACACGGAAAAAGGGTTAAATTCACTGCTGAAGTTGACATATTGTTCGAAGGGAAGGTTGGGTCGTTGGCTATAAAATTACTCATATTCGAACTGCCTCCATTTGTCATCATTGTGAGATTATTGAACAATACACCTCCGACAATCAATTCCTTTGCCCCATCTCCATTTAAATCAATACAAAGTTCACAATTGCCAGAATGGCGGTCGACTGATTTGCTTCCATCATTTATTACAGGCAATTCTGGGTTAAGAACATTATTCAAACAAGTATCATGCAATTGAAATACATTACTCAAAGGGCTCTCTTGAGCAAATCCCCAACAACGGTTTCTTACTTGAAAAATCAAACTATCACATCCGAAACCATTTTCTTGACTTTGATTTTGATGAAATTCTACACCAACTCCATTATTTGAGAACGTGAGAACATCCAAATCTCCATCGCTGTCCACATCAGAAATGGCAGGAATATCAACTGCGCTAACGTAAAGATTATAAGGAGAATTAAAAGGTGGACCAGAATCAGGGTTGTATACTGACTTTTGTTGTGTAACAATCTTAAGAAAAGACAACCCTCCCGCTACCGTTGAAGTGTTTTTGTAAATATCAATGCCTCCACCCAAGTCGGAATACGAAAAAATATCTTCTTTGTTATCACAATTAAAATCTACGAGTAATGCCCAATCATGAAGTTTTGGAAATATGGATTCGAACTCTGCAGCGTATTTATAATCTACAGTATTTGCATTTCCTCTATTAATAAATGTTCTAATTTTATTTCCAGTTCTATCAAATACAAAAAGGTCTTTTATTCCATCCATGTTCAGATCAATGGTAGATGCTTGAATAAAATTGAGACCTCCAGCCCAGGGATTAAGAATATTATTGCCGTTGATATTTACAGGAATACTATCCGAACGTTTAAAATAAGGTTGAGCGAAAGATTTACTATTTAAGATTAAGTAAATAGACAGAATAAACAATGTGATGAATCGTTTCATTTCTTATTTTTAATCCACAAAACTAATCAAAATTTTTGTGTTATCATTCATAAAAAAGCAACTATTCAAGATCTCTTTTCCATAGATTCTTACTAATTCCAGTATCTACAGAGATTGTTATTCCAATTTATCTGAAGGTTTTCATCGTAAACTTGAGTATTTTCTG